>CAYNDW010000017.1:0-22617 GCA_964395375.1 uncultured Cytophagia bacterium | reverse complement strand
ACTCGCTTTGCAGGTTATGGGATGCAATCTCGGACCGGTTCAACTCATGGCGCACATTATCTCCATCAAGATAGAGGTAAACTGCCGTCTCCAACTCGCCGGCGTGGGCACAGCCGCCCGGAAACCGGCTTTGCCGCCAGCGCGGCAGGAAGGCCTTGTCCACTGTGAGCAGCGAACACCATGCGAGCGCCACGCATTCGGCAGTTGTCTCCAGATTGGTTAGCCGCGCACCCAGCTCCAAGTTCGGCATGTTCGGGCTGAGAAAATTTTCAATGAAGAAGCACAAGCCCGCCACTTGCGCGATGGCGTGCTCGGTATCTTCCAACAACACCAAATCGGCGACTGCTCTTCGCTCTTTTAAATTGCGCGCAGCCATCAAGCCGGCCACGAGCGGCGCGTGTGGTTTAAGCTCGCCATACCATTCACTCGCCTTTGCTTGCAGCCACGCCACGGTTTTATCCGCATGGCATTTCGAACACGCGTTCTCGATGCCCAACGCCGCATCAAACTCCGGTCGCGGAATGGGGATCGTGTGATCCGAACGCGCGAAACGCAGTTGCTTGCCCATGGCTTGATGTTGCAAATAAGGCATGTGACAAGCCACGCACTGACTGCCCGGCGAATCCGCGCGATGCTGCGTGTGCTTTGCGAGTGCAGCCGCCTTGCTCGGATGGCAGCTCGTGCACTGCCCATTATCAAAGCGGCTCGCCAAGCGCACGCCGTTCGCATCGCGATACGTTTGCGCATGCGGATCGTGGCAATCCACGCACGTCATGGACCCGTTGCGATAGCAAGCGCTGAACAGATGATTTTGCTGATAGCCAAACGCGCGAATGCGGCCATCGGCATGATAGGGATTCTCGCCCAAGATCGGAAACTTGAGCGCATAGTATTCGAGCAAATTTTTTCCGGGAAGATAGCCCGGCTGGAGCGCATCTTTCAACGCATGGCATTGAAAACAAACTTGCAACGCTTGGTCTTTCGATAAAGTCGCAAGCGGCTGCATGCCAATATCAGCCGCAGCCGTAATGTTGCCCGACTTCGCGAGCGCAACGTGCTGCTTGCCTGGCCCGTGACACGATTCGCAATTGATCGCAAGCGTTTGATAGCGCGTGACGTAACGCTTGTGTTGGAGATTATACTTCGTTTCAATTTGACTGCCGTGGCATTCTTGGCAATTGGAGAGATTGTTTACCGCGCCGAGCACGCGCGTGGGCGGCCATTCGCTGAGATCGGTCAACGCCAACTCGCGATTCACGGGAATCCAACCGCGACGATCTTTCGCTTCGCCAAACCACGTGGCTTCTTTGCGAATGAAATCGAACGGCAGAAAGCGCAGCGTGCCATCCGGGAACTCCGCGAAATAACTCTGCGTGCCGCCGCCTTGCAAATGGCCTCCGCCAATCACGGCTTTCACTTCAAAGCTGCGCGCGGCAAAATCTTTTTGTTGAACGACAAAGCGATATTTTTGTGCGCGCACTTCCGGAATCACCGTCGCCTCTTTGAACCGCAACGGCTCGCCATTGAACGGACTGATGACTGTTTGCGCGGTCGGATTTCCACCCGCGCGACCATGCGTGGAATTTTTCCACAAATCATATTGCGCGCGATGACACTCCGCGCAAGCCTCCGCGCCCACGAAATCTTCGAACACCGGCTTCGCTTTTTTTTCTTCAACCAAAGAAGGAAACGCACGCCGAGCTACGGAGGAGTTTGCTGTTTCTTCTTTTGAGGAAGAAGAGAAGAAGTAGAGCGCGGCGAGAGCGAGAATAGCCGCAGCCGCGATCAGCGCGGGTTTGATTGCACGCGAAGCCTGCGCCGTTTGAAGTGTACGCTCCGGATTTTTTTTGTGGGAAGATGAAGGCGAAGCCGGTTTTTTCCGTTTTGCCATGGCGACTTTGGGTTGCGTTGAACCGCTCGCAGTGAGTCAATGCTTTTGAGAAGAAGCTACAGACTGCAATCGTCAAGGTCAAGCCCGTACCGCGACATTCATGTCGCGCCACTTGTTTTTTACTAAACGCAAAATTATCTTGCGGCGTGTCGTACAACTAAATCCGGAACGTGTATTCACGCATTCTAAAAAACGATCCGCCATGACCTCAACCGCCTCCCTAAGAATTTTTCACTTTAGCGAAACCGAGCCGACGCCGCTGCTCAAAGATTTTGAGACCTTCTGCCAATATCTAGAGCAGAAGAGCTTTGCTTTGGGTAAAGCCACCGGACTCATCCCCCACAAGCCGCTCAACGAATTGAATGCGCTGCTGACGCAACCGAGCACGGAGCACACCTCGCACACGCCGCAGCATTACCATCCGTTGCTTCATCTTTTTTATCATTTGGCATTGGCCGGCAAGCTCTTCGTTAAAACGCCCGACAAGAAGAGCCAAATGCGAATGCAAGCCACGCCGCGCTTGGCCTCGTATCGCGCGTTGACGCACGCCGAGAAATATTTTTTTCTGTTGGAGACTTTGTGGATGGATTGCCCGCTCGCGGATTTTTCGGGGCGCGACTCTTATTGGATCACACTCAGCTTGCACTCTTTTCTGGAAAAGCTTTGCGGCTTAAAGCCCAATGTGCCGTGCCGGAGCCGAAAAGATGAAAAGTTGAGCCACATCGCTTTCGAGATTCCTCCCGCGGCGCTGCACAGCTTTTCATTCTTCGGTTGGTATGCGTTGACACGCGATGAAGCTCGAAGCCGAAGTTTTAACATGAAGAGTATCTTTTGGCTTGAGAGCTTGACTCCGACTCCTCTAGGCATCGCGTTCGCCCAAATTCTTTTGCGCGAGCGCCCGTTAGAGGAGTGGAATCTTCCTCATCTCCGCAGCGAAGGCTTGCTCCCGACCACGCCCGAAGTACGCGCTCTCGCTGCGACCAATTTTGTCGAGCTTTTTCGCCCGCTTTGTGCGCCAGGCGAATTGCAAAAGGCTTTGCCGCGAGAGTTTTCACAAAAAATGCGCGGCAACTTCATGTTCAAAGTCAGCGTGGCGCCCAAAGTCTGGCGCGTTATCGCGCTTTCGAGCAAGCATACGTTGGACGACCTTCACAAGATGATTCAGCGCGCGTTTCAATTCGACAACGACCATCTTTACGCCTTTTACATGGATAACAAATGGTATTCGGAAAACCGTTTCGAAGACCCGCGCAGCAGCGAAGGCGTGGCCGCGGATGAGGTTGAGCTCGGCGAGCTCGGGCTCGCGGCCAACCAATGCTTCCTCTATCATTTCGATTTCGGCGACGACTGGCGCTTCGAGGTGCAGGTTCTCGAAATCAAAACCAAGGAGAAGCTGTTGAAGCAGCCCAAAATCATCGAGCAGCACGGCAAATCGCCGGAGCAATATCCCAATGCGGAGGAGGAGTGGTGAGGAAATTCGCGCTTGCAAATTGGGGACGAAGGTTTACTTTGTAGACAAAACAAACACGATGCACAAAAGCAATTCTTGAGGTGATATGCCATTTCCTATATCGAAACTCAGACCCGCTAGAACCAGAGCCCGCCGGAAACGTGTGAACGCGGCAGTTATTCGCGCGGTGTGCGAGCGGCTGGTTCAGTACATTCGCCCGAACAGGATTATCCTTTTTGGCTCGCGAGCAAATGGGACGGCTCGCAAAGATAGCGATATAGATCTCTTGATCGTAGTTGATAGTGCAAATCCGCTTGCCGCCCTAAAAACGCACGATCGTTATGGCCAAATCTTAAACTTGTTCCCTCACCGAGGATTTGGTTTGGATGCCTTTGTCTTCACTGATAAAGAGATAGAAAAACTCGCAAATGAAAACGAAGGTGAATGGGATTTGATTCTAGAAATCCTGCAAGAGGGGAAAATCCTCTATGGACAATAAACCTAAGTTGAGCGCCCATATCCGTCAACGGACGAGAGAATGGTTTCGCAAAGCTGAACACGACTTGACGTTTTTAGAAAACGCCCCCTTTGACCTTTCAGATCCGCCCACTGATACCGCTTGTCGCTTGGCTCACATGGTCGGAGAATATTCCCTTAAAGCCTACTTGGTGCTGAACAAGAAAAAGATTCATGAGTTGGATGAGCTTCTCGACGATTGCCGAGCGGCGCGCAACGACGAAAGCTTTCTAACGTTGCGCTCGGATTGCATTGATTTGACCAAATACAAGACCGAAGCGACTTATCCTGGTCACATTCCAATGGAAATCACGTTAGAAGAAGCTAGAGCCGCGATAGAAAAGTCGCGCCGCATAAAAGATTTTGTTCTCGAAAAGGCGAGGGAATTGGGATATGAGCAGTGATTTGCTTCAAGCTCTCAGCAACTTCTTCCACACGCCGAAAGGATCGCTCACCAAATCAAATGTCGATTACCCTCACCTACTCGGGCCGACTCAAATCTGCCAACATGATTGAGCCGCTTCTGCAGGAACTGTGCGCGTTGAAAGAATAGTTTTGCCAGCAATCGTTTTGCTTATTGGCTCAGTTCACTTCGCGGGGCCGAACCCTCATACAACTCAAACTCCAACAACCGGCACTCAATCTCTCCATTAAAAAACGGCATGCGGCGTTTGGTTCTCAAGCCGATGCGTTTGGCTAGTTCGGAGTTGCCGGTGAAAACGTAGCCGGTGTAGCCCTGGCATTTCTGTTTGAAAAAATCGCCGAGGGCTTTGTAAGTGCTTGCCAACTCCGCGGCTTCGCCCATGCGTTCGCCGTAGCCGGGATTCATGATCACGAGACCGTTGCCTTCGGGCAAGGGCGTCTCCGCAAAGTCGCACACTTTGAACTCGATCAAACGATCAACGCCCGCGGTGAGCGCATTCTGTTGCGCGGATTGAATGGCTTTGGGATCGTTGTCTGTCGCAATGATTTTGCATTCGAGCGTTTTGCGGCTGGCTTCGCGCGCGGCTTTGCGGAGCGCATTCCACGCGAAAGCATTATACCATTTCAAGTGCATGAAACCGTAATTGCTGCGCAAGATTCCCGCGGCTTTGTTCAACGCGAGCAGCGCGGCCTCAATCGCCAATGTGCCGCTGCCGCACATGGGATTGATGAAATGACTCTTGCCGTTCCAGCCCGTTGCTTGAACCACCGCCGCGGCAAGCGTCTCTTGCATCGGCGCGCCGAGCGGAATTTTGCGATACCCGCGTTTCGCCAGCGGCTCGCCCGAGGTATCGAGATACATGCTGCAATCTTCCTCCTGCCAGTGAAAATAAATCACCGCCTGATCGCGCTTAGGCCCGGAATCGGGACGGCGGCCGAGCCGGCGTTGAAAGCGATCGACAATCGCATCTTTGCATTTGAGATTCGCAAAGCGCGTGTCCGTGATGCTCGCCGTACGCACCGCGGAGGTCACGGCGAAATAACTTTTCTCCGTGAGATGATCCTCCCACGGCATGCGCGTGATCTTCTCATAAAGCTCTTCCGGCGTATCGGCTCGGAATGAATTAAGAAAGTAGAGCACGCGCTGGCCCGTGCGCAGATACAGATTGAGCTTCATCGTGTCATCGAGCGAGCCTTGCGTGAGCACGCCCGCGACCATTTCAGAAAGAATAGGAAAGCCCAAAGCGCGCAATTCTTCTTTCAGAAAAGGCGCAATGCCTTTGGCGCAAGTGACGAGGATTTTGCTTTCGCGCATTTCGATCTTAGCAAAAGTGAAAAGCAGTGAACAACGGATTGCACGGATTTCCACGGATTCTTTTTGGAGCCAATCCGTGCGCATCCGTGAAATCCGTGGTTAAATTTTTCTTTCGTACAATTCAATATTCAAATCAACTCATGCCGCCGCAAGGTGTGCAGTAAAATTTCCTGATAGCGCTCCGCGAGTTGCTGATTCGCAAAGCCGATCCAACCAATCTCTGCGTTGGCAATCGCGGGCGCCTCGAACGGCTCGCCGTTCGGCGCGAGAATCACCGCGCCCGCCTCCGCGGCGATGAGCCACGTGGCAAAGTCATACGGATGCGAGCACAACATCGGCGCTTGCCCTTTCGCGCGCAGCAAGCGATTCATCGGCGGACGAATATCAACAACCATTCTCTCTTGCCCGGCCACGAGCGCATAAAGCTGCCCCGCAGTCGAAAGATGCTGATCTTCAAACACGAGCGCGGGATCAGCCGCATGCTCCGCAAGCGCCTCGCGCAAGAAATTTTCCTCGACCGCGGCCATCGCCGTCTTGCCGTGCTGGAAAAAATTAACAAACGAAACAAAGCCGTGTCGCAAGTCCGTGGCCCGATCCACACGCCAAGCAGAAAGGTCTGTCTCCCGCGTCAGCAAATTTTCCGCGAGACGATGCGCGCCCTTGCCCGGCGCGGCCCAAAGCGTGTCCGCGTACAAATATTTGGGCAATGGAATTTCCGTTTGCAACGCAAACAACGTTTGCGACAAGCGTGTCGCCGCGCCCTGCTCCGGAAAAATGCCGGAGAGAATCCATCCGCTCGACTTCGCAAACATCACGAGCCGGGTGCCGTCGATGGGATCGAGGAGCACGCGAAACTGCGGCTCGCCTTGTCCAAACTTCAGCGTATCGCCCGCCTCAAATTCTCCCACGAGCACGAACGCCGGCGCTTCGTGTTCATGCGCCGCGAGGTATTCAAACAAATGCTCCTCCGCGATTTGATCGATGCCGAAGATCGTATCGACTGCGATTGTCGCCGCGGCCGCGGAGAGCGCGCTTATACTGTGATGCGCGAGCGCATGGCGCAAGCCTTCGCGCATATGCCGATGCGCGCCCCACAGCAGCGCCGCAAGTTTTTCTAGCGGAGAATTTTTCTCAAGCGGAAACTCGGGAGGGAGCGAGGCGTGCACGTGTAATTGTCCTTTGTGAGATTTGCGCGGCGCATGATAACAAATTCAGACAGAAAAACAAAGCGGCTTCTCCTCGCAAAAAGTTTTTGTATCAAGCTGACGCTCAGAGTATATTGCTTCGTTGGTTTGCGCCTTCCTAAACCGTCATTCAGTACCTGAATTTTGCACGGATGATCTCGCCTGCCATCGCCTGATGCTGTAAGCATCAGGCTAGGAGATGCAAGCCCCGCAAGCGGGGCTGTCACCTGATTGGTATTAACCCCGCTTGCGGGGTTTCCACCTTTTAGCCTGATGCTTACAGCATCAGGCGGAGGTTGGCATTTGCACGAATGCAAAATTCAGGTAGTAGAAATCTTTTTACGCACTGGAGAAACTGCCGCGTGCTCATAAAGATTCCCGCGGAATGACAGGAAGAAAAGAGCGCGCCGTTGCGCAACATGATCGCAAAACTCATAAGGAGCCTCGCATGCACTGCTATTCCTGCCTCGCTGAAATCACGCTCGACGCCAAGCCGAGCCGCAAAGATACGTGTCCCAAGTGCGCGGCCTATCTGCACTGCTGCCGCAATTGCCGTTTCTATGATGTCAACGCGCATCATCAATGCCGCGAGCCGCAAGCGGAGTTTGTGTTGGATAAAGAGTTCGGCAATCTATGCGAATACTTTCAGGCCGCCACTGCCGCGCCGGCAAAGAGCGTCGATCGCGCCGCGGAGGCGAGAAAAAAACTTGAGGCTTTGTTTAAGAAAGAGTGAGGAGATAATGAGAAAGCGCTTTTCTGTTTTTATTCAAGCCACGGCCAAGCCGTGGCTGAACGTTATTGCGGCACGTGCAGGCGGCACCACGCATACAACGCATCATACACGATGAACTGCGCGTGCAAGTTCGCGTGATCCTCCGGCAGCAATAACCCGAAGCCGGTGGCGATTGCTTCCAAGCCGGGAGCGAGCGCATCGGTGTGCAACTCCGAAGCAATGTCTGCCGCATGCACGATTTGCGCGAGCCGCTGCAAAGCCGGATCGGCCAACTCGTATTTTTCGATGATCGTTTCAAACGAACACTTTCCATTGTGATGACCAAGCTCGACTCCGGGCGCATCGAAGGGAATCGCGCCGGTTGCGGCGGCGACTTTATCGATTTGGCTTTTGGGCACAAACAAAAACTCCGCATCGGAATCGACGAAGCGTTTGATAAGCCACGGGCATGCGACGCGATCGACATGCACGTGCGAGCGCGTGAGCCAGAGCATATTTTTTTCCAAATGAAAGTGTTTAATAAAAATGTTTCAACCTCGGCTTGGCCGAGGTTTTGTCATTGGGTGTGATGAAAACTCCTGCGCCGCGAATGCAACGGCCAAGCCGTTGCAGGAACGCCTTGAGAAAAAATATTCACGCGCAACAAAAACTTCGCGCCAACTCCGCGAGCGCATCGCGGCACACTAGCACTTCATCTATTCGCACATACTCTTCAATGCTGTGCAGGCCCGCGCCGCCCGGGCCGAAGATGACAGTGGGAATCCCCGCCGCGCCGAGAATCGCGGCGTCCGTCCAAAACGTCAAGCCGCCGCGCGTGCTCTGCTTGCCGAGTCGATGCAGCGCGGCCTCCAAAAACCTCGGCAACTCATGCTCTGCCTCGATCTCATACGAGGAGCGCTCGTAACTCAGCTTCGCGCTCGCTTCGAACTCGTGATCGTGTTCGCGCAAAGAGCGCAGAATCTCTTCGACCTCGCGCAATGCCGTCGCGCCGTTCTCGTTGCTGATCGTGCGCCGCTCCATTTGCAAAACACATTCGTCGGGATAAACACTCAGCTCGCGCCCGCCGTGAATGATCGAAGCGTGCAACGAGGCCGTGCCCAAAATCGGATGCGGCGCACGTGCTTGCAAAGCGCGATCTAATTCTTCCAAACGCGCGAGCACGCGGCCCATTCGCAAAATCGCATCGCGGCCTTCGCGCGGACGACTGCCATGCGCCGCGCGACCGCGCACCTCAATATCAACCCACGCGAACCCCTTGTGGCCCACGCCGATCATCAAGTCCGTCGGCTCCGTCACCACTGCGGCATCGGCGCGCCATTTCTGCACGAGCGTTTCCGCGCCAATGCTCGCATATTCTTCATCCGCCACGCACGCGACAATCAATTTTCCCGCTTGCAAGCCGCCTTGCTCCGCGAGCACGCGCGCTGCGCCCACCATTGCCGCAACGCCGCCTTTCATATCTTGCGCGCCGCGGCCATAGAGTTTGCCTTCGCGCTCCCTCGGCGTGAACGGCGAAGTCATGCCCGCGACGCCGACCGTATCAATATGCCCGCACAACATCAGCGTGCGTCCGGCCGCGCGGCCTTCCAACACGCCGGTAACGTTCGGCCGGTTCGGCGCGGCTTCTTCCAGCTCAACGCGCATGCCGAATGAGCGCATCTCGCGCGCGAGCGCATGAGCGATATTCGCTTCGCCCGCGGCGCCGGGAACGAGTGCGGGATTGATGGAATCAATGGCGACGAGTTCGCGCAAGAGATCGAGAGTGGGATCGTTCATACCTAACCTCTTCTTATCGATTTTTATCTTCGCTTTTTTATAAGCTGAACGAGCCGGAACAAAGAAAACTCCCAACGGATAAAAGCAGCCAAGGTTTTTCTCTTTGCCGGCAGCTGGCTGCTTTTATCCGTTCGAAGAGAATCTTTTCTTTGTGCTGATTCGATTCTTTAGAGATCAAAAACCTACGTTCGCGCTTCAATCATCATTCAGCGCTTGTTTGAAATCGGCGAGCACGTCTTCGGTTGCTTCAATCCCAACGGAGACGCGCACGAGTTTGTCCGAAATGCCGATGCGCTCGCGCTCCACGCGCGGCATGCCCGCGTGCGAAGTCGTTGCGGGCCGCGTCACCAATGTTTCCACGCCGCCGAGGCTTGGCGCAATGAGCGGCAATTGCAAGTGCGTCATGCAACGCTCGGTGGCTTCCAAGTCGCCGTGCAATTCGAAACTCAACACGCCGCTGTAGCCGCGAAATAGTTGGCGCGCGCGTTCGTGCTGCGGATGGCTCGGCAACCCGGCATAATTGACCTTCGCCACTTTGGGATGGGCCGCGAGCAAGCGCGCGAGTTGCAATGCGCTCTCGTTTTGATAGCGCACCCGCAGCGCGAGCGTTTTAATGCCGCGATGTAATAAGAAGCACGCATGCGGATCGAGCGAACCGCCGAGATGATTGAGCAAGTGCGTAATCTTTCGAATCAAATCCGCGCGACCAATCACTGCGCCGGCCACGAGATCGGAATGCCCGTTGAGATACTTTGTCGCGCTGTGCAAAACCAAATCAAAGCCGTGCGCAATAGGATTGAAATTCACCGGCGAGGCAAAGGTGCTATCGATGAGCGCCAGCAAGCCGTGCGCTTGCGCAAACTTGGCCGCGGCTTCCAAGTCGCTCACTTGCAAAGTGGGATTGGTCATGGCCTCAACATAAATTGCCTTCGTGTTGGGTCGAAGGTGCTTTTCCCACGTGTGCGGCGCGTTGCCGTCGATGAAGGAATAGGAGAGTCCCATGCCGGAAAAATTTTGTGTGAGAAATTCATGCGTGCCGCCATACAAGCAATCTTGCGCGAGCAGATGGCCGCCGCCTTCGAGCACGCTGAGCAGGGTCGTAGTAATCGCGGCCATGCCGCTGGCCGTCACGAGCGCAGCTTCACCGCCTTCCAGCGCGGCGAGCTTTTTTCCCAGCGCTTCATGATTGGGCGTGTTGTTCAAACGAATGTATTTGAGGTCGTGATAGCTCTGCTCGCCGGTATAGAGAAACATGGCGGATTGATAGATGGGCAAACACACTGCGCCGCTTGGCCGCGGCGAAGGCTCGCCGGCATGAATGACTTGCGTTTCCAAATTGCGATAGGATGGATTCATCGGCTCTCCTCATTATGAAGTTGGGTTTTCATGTTCCTGCAACGGCTTGGCCGTTGCTTTATATTGTTTCGAGTTCACAACGGCGAGAAAAATTTTAAAAACCTCGGCCCAGCCGAGGTTGGAACAATGCGGCGGCAACCTATACAATCCCCTCGCGCGAAACAAGCGCTTTCAATGCAAACAATTTTCTCCGGCCGGCCTGTTGACTTTTTCAAGCGAGACTCCTATCATTCCGAATAAGTCTAACCAATTCGGAGGAAGCTCCACGATGGAAATCATCACGCGTCTGCTTAAAATCGCGCTCCCGCCGCGGCAATCCGCGTTTCTGTGGGGGCCGAGGAAAACCGGAAAATCCACTTTTTTGAAAACGAACTTTCCCGAGAGCCGGGTTTATGATTTTTTGCAAACCGACGTCTTTCTCGACTTCATCAAGCGCCCAAGCTTATTGCGCGAGCAATTGCTGGCGGCGGAGGCCAAGACCTTGAAAGCGCCGGTCATTCTCGATGAAGTACAAAAGGTGCCTCAGCTTTTGGACGAGGTCCATTGGCTGATCGAGAACAAAGGTCTGCGCTTTATCCTCTGCGGCTCCAGCGCGCGCAAGCTTAAGCGCGGCATGGGCAATTTGTTGGGAGGTCGAGCGTGGCGCTATGAAATGTTCCCGCTAGTAACTCCCGAGTTGGAGAACGTCGATCTACTCCGCGCCTTGAACCGCGGCATGGTGCCCTCGCACTACTTGCAGCAAGATTACAAGAAATCCTTGCAAGCTTACGTGCGAGACTATCTCAAAGAAGAAGTGTTCGACGAAGGCCTGACGCGCAACTTGCAGGCTTTTTCCAGATTCTTCGAAGCCATGGGCTATTCGCACGGCCAACTCACAAATTTCACCAACATCGCACGCGATTGCGGCGTCGATTCTAAAACCGTCAAAGAGTATTATCAAATCCTCGTCGATACGCTGCTGGGCAGATTTCTTTTGCCCTTCAAAAAAAGACAGGCGCGCCAGGTTATTTCGGCAACGCCGAAATTCTATTTGTTTGACGTCGGCGTGGCCGGCGCGATCGTTGGCCGCCGGATCTCGCAAGAACGCGGCGATCAGTTTGGCGGCGCATTCGAGCATTTTATTTTAATGGAACTCGTCGCGTACAATGCGATGCGCGAGGTGGATTTCGATATAACTTTCTGGCGCACCAAGACCGGCACGGAAGTGGACTTTATTCTCGGCAACGGGGAGGTTGCGATTGAAGTGAAAGGCGCGAGCCGCATCGACAAAAGCGATGCTCGACCGCTGCAAGCTTTCGTCGAAGAATTTTCGCCGCGCTTGGCGCTCGTGGTATGCAATGAAAAAACGCCAAGAGTTTTCGATGGCGTCAAGATCATGCCGTGGCGCATATTCCTTGACGATTTGTGGCAGGGGAAAATTATTCGTTGACGCATGCGCGTGCAACGTTTCCTGCTTGCGCCGGTCTCTCTTGCAAACCGGTTGCTATTAATCACGAATAAAAGGAAAACACCATGACCCTCCTCAACGAGTCAACGATAACGCGTCGCAGCTTTTTCACGCAAACCATGACGCTCGCTTCGGGCTTGCTCGTTCTGCCCACGTTTGCAAGAACGCAGACGCAAGAGAAGTTACCGCCGCTCAAAGCGGAATTGGTGAAGGAGTTCGTTGTTGCGGGGCACAACAATTTGGAGCGCGTCCAAGAGATGCTGGCGAGCGAGCCGGGCTTGCTCAATGCGACCTGGGATTGGAAGGCGGGTGATTTTGAAACCGCGCTCGGCGGCGCGGGGCATATGGGCCGCAAAGACATCGCGAATTATTTGCTCGAACAAGGCGCGCGATTGGATATTTTCGTGGCCACGATGTTGGGCAAATTGGAGATTGTGAAAGCGATGCTCGCAGCGTATCCGAACTTGTTGAACTCGAAAGGCCCGCATGGGATTACGTTGCTGAAGCACGCCCTGGCGGGCAAGGAAGAAGCTGCGCCCATGGTGGAGTATTTGAATGGCTTGTTGGGGGAGCGCGCACTCAAATAAAATGAGTCATGCGGCAGGAATCTTTTTAAGTCCTGGCGTTGAGGGCAAGCGCCGAAAAAGATTTCTGCTGCATGACACTTCCAAAGCGTGAGGCAAAAACTTAATGCAGATGCTGCAGCTTCTCCTTTGCCGTGTTCTCCAGCCTGCGTTTAAATTCGGCGTTGTATTGTGTGCTGCTCGGCAGCAGCTCTAAAACTTTTTCATAATACCCGCGCGCTTGCGCGGAATCGCCGTTGGCAAGATACGCTTCGGCGAGACTGTCGAACGCATTCGCCGAGGCCGGATAAACCTCCGTGTTGAGTTTGAACATGGCAATGGCTTCGAGCTTTTTACCCTGCCGCAGAAGATTGTAGCCCAAGTTGTTCAACTCGGTTTCAGCAAAGTTAAAATCGTTCGGGCGCTCTTGTTTTAAGCGATGGTACTTTGCGCTTCCTTCCTCGATTCCTTTCCACAGCAAGTCATGACTAATCTCGCCCGCAATCGAAGGCTTCGCGGGCGCGTTCGGGTGTTGGCGCGACAAGTCGATCACGTGGCCTTGCTTGAAACGAAAAGTAATCTTATGCACGTTGGCAAAATCCGCAAGCGGGTCTCCTTCCAAAGCGAGAAAGCTCGCCTCATAACCCTCGCGCAGGGCGCCAATCTTTCGCTCCCGAAAAATCGTTTGCGCGGAATTTTCCACGCACAGCTTGAGCAAAGTGAGATCATCAAACGCTTGCAGGCGTCGGATATTCGCCGCTTCATCGAGCACGGTGCGATTGTTATCGTCCGTGCCAAGCGCGAGTGTGACGCCGCTTTGCTGAAGAAGCTGAAGATTGAAACGATGAATTTCATCTAAGCCACCCACGTGCTCGGAGGGCCGATGACTGACGGTGGTGGTGACAACCACGACGCCATTCTGCGCCGCGAGTTTGGCGTCTTCTATGGAAATTTTAGCAAGCGGCAGATGCGCGATCTCATCAATGCCGGCAGCGAGTGCGTTATGAAAATCCGCGGCCGTGTTGACATGCACGGCGACACGTAAACTTTCGGCATGCGCACGCGCGACGATGCTAGGCAGGAGTTTGGGGTTCAGGCCTCTTTTTCCAACAAAAGAAAGATTATCCTTGCGCCGTTCATACTCCTCGGAATATTCCAAATACACTTTGATGAAATCCGGCTTGCCCGCAATGATCAGCGGCCAGCGCGTTGCGAGGTCGGCTGCATTGGCAATGATGAAGTAGGCATGGTTGGGCATATCGGCTTGCGTCAAACCCGCGAGTTGGCCTTGTTGCGCGAGCGCATCAAAAATTTGAATGGGATGTCCGCCACTCGCTGTGAGGCCGCCATTGGCAAAGGCGACGTCGATGCTGTGCGGTTCGTTGAGCTGCCCGCGAATTTGCGCGGTGAGTTGCGGAAGGTTGTTCGGGTTCTTCGCGTAGAAAATTCCGCGCGAGAAGTAATCATTCATCTGTGTGCGCACACTCGCGCTGTCGATGAAGTGATGCGTGTGCGCGTCTGCGAAAGGAGGGATAATATAGCCGCCGCGCAGATCAATCGTCTCGCCGGCTTCGTCCGAATAGCTTTCGCGAAAAATGCCGTCAATCGCATAGAAAGTTTTTGCCTCAAAGCTTTCACCGTTAAACCACCTGCCGTTTGCAAAACGATAAACGCGCACATGCTCCGCCGGCGTGCGGGCAAACCAATTTTGCATCGGCACGCCGCGCGCGAGCACAAAACGAAAAAATACGAACACGAGAGCGAGCGCGACGAGTGCGCCCCAATGAAATTTTATAGGCGCGGGTTGCAATGCTTGCGTCTGCGGCCGTTGCATTCTTCCCGCGAGCAGCCATATCCACGACAGCAGCATACCGCTAGCAAGAGGCAACGCGATTTGTTCGAGTGGGGGCAAACGAAACGGGAGGATAAGCAGCACGCCGAGCAGCCCAGGCAACGTGGCGAATTTAAAAATATAAACGCGGCGTTGCGCGGGCGTTGCGATTACCTCATGCGAAGGCGCGTGTCGCAACAGCAGCTTGCGAGTAACGATTCCTAAACACAGCAAACCGGCGAAACCGAGAGCTGCGCTAGCCGTTCGCACAAACGCGTTGGGTTCAAAATATAACACGGCTTTGGCGAGATCCGTGGGATGCGCGCCGAACGCAAGGCTCGGCATTTGAATGAAACAAAGAAAGAGTCCGTGAAATCCCATCCACAAAAGCAGCGTGCGCGCTGCATACGATGCGCGTTTGAGCAAGGCCAACGCGATCCAACAACCAAGGCCGCCGCCGAGCACGGCCAATGGCCCGAATGCAAATGCGAGCACTTGTTCGGGCCGCGCCATGTTGAGGTAGCTCATGTTGTTGTGATAGAGCACCGGCTCGTTGCCCCATGCCGCACCGGCAAGCACGAGCGCGGCTTCATGTAAAAAGTAAATGAGATTGAAAGCTAATGCGAAGAGCAGAGTGGCATTGATGACGTGAGGAAAGAAGGGGAGTTTTTTGTCCATCGCGGGCCTCGTGTCGTTTGTGCAAACGGTTGCTGCTTAATTTAGAAAAAGGTTGCACGAGCCTACGCGCACGGGCGCTAAAGTGTTCTAAAATCTTCTAAAAAATTAATGGAAGTGCCGCCGGGTGAGCAGAACGAGCAGGAAGAGCGCGATAAGACCGGCAACAATGAGGAAGCGCAAGCCCACGCGCTCCTCCAAAAACTCCAGCACGCTTTTCCGGGCTTGAGTTGCGGGCGTACTGTGGTGTGTGAATGCGGGCGAGGCGAGCATGCGATAGCCTAAGCGCGGCAGGGTTTTAATATAACGCGGCGAGCGCGAATCATCACACAACGCTTTGCGCAACGAACTGACGGCGACCGTGAGCACTTCCTCGGAGAACACGCCTTCGCCCCACACCGCGCGAATAATTTCTTCTTTCGATAAATCCTTGCCGGCGTTCTGCGCGAAGTATTGCAGAAGCTGCATGACTTTGTGGTCGAGTTTGAGCGTTTCCGACGAGCCGCTCGTGATTTCGTTGCGGTCGGGATTGACGTGCCAGTGCTCGAAATGGAAGTTCATTTGCAATTTCTCCGCGTGCCGAATGCGAGGTGATTTTCAAATTCGATAATCGCCCCTTCAAACGTGTCATTCCGGAAGGATTTTTTTAGTGCTGGACACCGGTGCCAGCGCTTAAAAAAATTCCTTCTGAATGACACGATCGGGGGAGCGCTCCCAACGCATGACTCCGCTTGATCGTCAAATTTTTTAGGGCGAGACGGCGAAGGTTTTATCTGTTATCGCGCGCCCAGCTTGGGCCTTCGCAACGGCAGAGTTTTCTTAAATGACGAACCAAGCTTTGAATCTGTTCATGGCTCAACGTCTCGCCCCACGCCGGCATCATGGGGCTCTTGTTTAAAATGTAGCCGCCCGCGTGAATGCCGTCATAGAGCGTGTCATCGGGCCGCGAAGACAGGTACGCGCTGTCGTTGTGCGCAATCGGCGCTTTCGGCAAGAACCCGGCATTGTAACCTTTGCCCTCGCCTTCGCGGCCATGACAGGCCGCGCAGTGTTTGAGATAAAGCGCGCGCGTGGGATCATCGTTGTGCAATGAAGCGGGCGCATGATCGATGAGCGAAAGATAAGCCGGCGCCGCCGGCGCGCTCTCGTGTTGCATCAAAAAATTCGCGAGCAATTCGCGCGTCTTTTCCGGCATCGGAATTTTCGGCATGATCGCCTGCGGCGCGGCGTGTTGCGGCTCTGCAATCATGCGATATACAAACTCGCTTTGCAAGCGCGCGCGGAGTTGATTGAAGCTCGGCCCGATTCTGCCGCCGTGCTCGCCGAGTTGATGGCAGCCGAGGCACGCGAGTTTGTCCGCGAGCAATGCGCGTGTTTTGTTTTTTGAAAAAGCGGAAAGCGGTTGCGGCTGAAAAGTTTGCGCGGCGCTCGGGCGCTTTTCTTTTTGTTGAAAAAAATAATCGGTTAACTGCGCGCTCTCTGCGGTGGTCAATTTGAAATCCGGCATGCGGCTGCCGGTGCCGGGATAGAAGCCGAACGGACGCAGCGGCGAGGGCTTTTGCAAGTAGGCAGCGAGCCATTCTTTCTGCACGCGCGAACCTGCAGCGCTCAAGTCCGGACCGTTTTGTTCAAACCACGGCTGCGCGTTGAGATTGCGATGACACGCCGCGCAATTCTGCGAGAGGAAAATTTTTTCGCCATGTGAGACAGTGATCTCGGGATAGGCTGCGCGTGCTTGCGCAAAGTTATTGTGCAATTCGTCGCGCTTGCTTTTGTTCATCTCAAAAAGAAAAGCGGCGATCTCGGCAATGGACTCCGCGGGTTGATTGAGCATTGGCTCAAATTTCTTTTGCGCCGGCTCATATGAAAAGAAGAAGCTCGGCATCGCAGTTTTTACGCCATCATAGATATACGGCGCGACGAGATAGCGCTGCACCCACTCCGGCTGCAAACGATAGCTGATCGTCGCGAGGTCAATCGAATCGTCGCGGCCCTCCGTGCCGAGCCTGTGGCATTGCGTGCAGTTCAGCTTTTGTGTGAGCAGCGCTTTCGTTTCCTGCGAAGACGCGCGCGCCGTTGCTTTATCAACCAACGCCTGCGTTGCGGGAAACAACGCGGACCATTGTTCCTCCACCCGCGTGAGCGTGGCGAGATACAACGTCACCGCGAGACTTTCGCGTTGATCGAAATGAAAACTCGGCATGCGCGAACGACCGAGATGCTGCCGCACCTTCGTCGGGTTTTGGAGAAAGTCGAACAAGTAAGCGGGATTAAAACGCAAGCCGGCGTGGCTCAAATCCGGCGCCTTCTCGCGCAGATCAAATTTGCGTTCAAGCCCGAGATGGCAAGAGGGACAACCGAGTTCGTTGCTCAGTTGCTCGGCAGGAGGGAGCGTTTGCGCATGAGTGAGTGGTGCGATGAAACAGAAAGCGAGGAGGAGCACGACAGCAATTCTCCCCTTGAGGGGGGCTAGGGGGGTGTTGCGCGCATCTCCCACGATTGTCATCCTGTAAGGAACTTCCCGATAACTTGCGACACGCTCTTGCTCATTACATTTTTCCAAGTGCGAGGGAAGATTCTTCCAGAATGACAATTGTGGCGTCATAAGTTTTCGAGTTCGTGTTTGAAAGCTTGGGGCAGGTGATTGAGATTGTGCCCGATCTGCGTGACGATCCACGCGGCGCAGCGCGCGGCGAATGCGGCGCTCTTTGCCATCGAGCCGCTTTTAATCCACGCGGCGAGAAACGCGCCGTGAAAAACATCGCCGGCGTTGGTGGCGTCAACCACGCGCGCAACCGGCGCGGCCGGGCAAGCGAGAAATTTTCCTTCACGCAAAAACATGCTGCCCGCTTTGCCGAAAGTCATCCCCGCGAGTTTGACGCCGCATGCGGCAAAGCGCGCGAGCAAATCTTCCGGCTTTAGGCGTGCATCGACCTCGCGCATGAAATCATCGGACACGATCACCGCCTCGCAATCGCGAATCATGTCTTCCCAATTCGGGCGCAGGCCGCCAATGTCCAAAAAGATTTTCACGCCTCGCTCGCGCGCCCAGCTTTTCAAGCGCATCATGAAAGCGTAATCGCGCGCATCGCAATAGAGCCATTCTGCTTCGGGCAGCTTGTGTTGCTCATGCTCAAATTGTTCGAGACACAAACGCGGCTGCTCGCGCAGGAGCACGGTGCGCTCGCCGCTTTTTTGTTCAATCAACAAAATCGCTTCGGGCAAGCTCGGCTTGGTGTCAGCGGGCGAAGCTTCCTCATAGCCCACGCCGAGCGCATTTAATTGCGCGTGCACGATTTGATAAGAAGGAGAGGAGGGCAACGCAAAACCCCAATGCACGCGCAAGCCCAACGCGGCCATCGTCATTACGCCCACCGCCACCGGCCCGCCGACTTGCTCATGCCAATTCTTGATCACGAGCTTTTGATTCGGCTGCGGAAAATGCTCCGGCAAAATGATGCGATCATGCGTCACGAGTCCGAAGCCGAGGCAGTCCATTGGGTCTGTTGAGAAAAAGAAGTGATCAGTTATCAGTGATCAGTCATCAGTCATCAGTGATCAGTAAATGCACTGATCACTGATCACTGATCACTGGTTACTGATTACTGAACACTGCTAACTGATCACTTCTTCTCCCCATACATCTTCTGCAGCAACGCATCGCTCAAGCCCATCGTGCTGAAGCCGCCGTCGTGAAAGAGGTTTTGCATTGTGACTTTGCGCGTTAAATCGGAGAGCAGCGTGACGACGTAATCCGCGCAGTCTTCCGCGGTGGCGTTGCCGAGCGGCGAAATTTTCTCGGCGAAATCATAGAGCGCGTCAAAGCCCTCGATGCCAGAGCCGGCCGTGGTCTTCGTCGGACTCTGCGAGACGGTATTCACGCGAATGCCGCGTTGGCCGAGGCGCGAGCCGTAACTGCGCGTGATGCTTTCGAGCAGAGCCTTTGCGTCGCCCATGTCGGAGTAACTTGAAAACGTGCGCTGCGCGCCGATATAGGTGAGCGCCACAATGCTCGCGCCGTCGTGGAGCACTTCGGCCTTCAACGCGCCGGTAATGATGCGGTGCAGCGACATCGCCGAAACGTCGAGCGATTCGTGAAACCAGTCATAGTTCAAATCATCGTAAGGCCGGTCCTTGCGAATGTTCTTCGACATGCCGACGGAGTGCACGATGAAGTCGATCTTGCCGATCTTCTCTTTCACCTCGTTGAAGGCCGCGGCAATGTCTTCGCTGGAACTAGCGTCGCACGCGATGAGGGGCGCATCGCCGCAGAGCTTGCCGAGCTGCGCGATGGTGCCCAAACGAAACGCGACCTTCACGTTTGACAGCGCGAACTGTGCGCCTTCGCGAAACGCGGCGAGCGCAATGTGCCACGCGATGCTCTTGTCATCCAGCGGACCAAAGACGATGCCTTTTTTGCTTTGCAAGAGACCGTAACTTTTTTCACTCATGGCTGCTCCTTGACAATGGTAGATGATTCAAAGAATAAAACTCAAAATAAAATATTGGCGAAAGCAGGTTTTTAAAGAAGTGAAAGCATTTCAGATTGAACGGCGGTTTTTTTATGCCTATTTCCGATGTGACCTACATGAATACCATTTCCGGTGGCTCGTATTTTCCTCTTCTGCACAGAGGTTAGTTGCGGTGGGTATAATTTTGCCGCGTCAATATCTCGAATACTCTGAATCTTTTCGAGGAAGTATGAAACATAATAATCTTGATACGTGGATGGTTTTGCTTTCGATATTTTATCTTCGGCGATTGTGGCGTACTCCGAGTCAAGTTCAAGTCCGATAAAGTGCCGCCCCAAGGCCTTTGCTGCTATAGCAGAAGTCCCTGTACCTAAAAACGGATCTAGCACGATGTCGCCTGCATCTGTACTCATGAGTATGATACGTTCTAACAAATGTAGAGGTAGCTGGCACGGGTGCTCGTCACGTCGAACACTATGGCGTATGCGATGAATATCAGTCCACACATCGCTGACCAATGCTCCGAAGGGATGCATTTGATCCTTCTTGCCCCCGTAATCCTTGAGATAACTATCGCAAACTCGGCATTTTTTGTGTGGGGCGCGTATTTCATAAAACTTGAACTGTTTCGGCTCCTTGGTATAAAATAGAACGCCATAATGCGCAGGCAAAAGGGTTTTGCCTAAAGGATTGCTCATTGCATCCCATGAAATCCAGTGTCGGAAGTAAGCAATGTCAGAGACGTGTATGGAAGATATTTTACTGTTACTTCCCGTGCCAACTATTCGAAAATTTCTCAGAACATTGCGCAAGCTGCCATCCTTCCGACAACAGCCTATTCAATTCTTGTATTGAATCTCCTAAATTCATCGTATGAACAATTGTAGAAGGGTAATTATTGGGGCTGTGGCTGATAGCCAAGATCGAACTGTTGTAATACCACCACACTTCAAATGATACGCCATCATCATGCTGAAGTTTGATAGCGGCAGATTTGTCGTCTAATAGCATAGCTGTTAATCCTTGCTTGGTGCTTGATAAAGAAGATGCCATGAATCAAGATTCTGCCATATTTCAGTTACCGCATCATGCCATTCTACGTCCTCAGGGTTCTTAATTAAATGCTCTACAAGTTTATTTAGGGGTAACATTAGTTTTACTTGTAATTTTGGTAAAAACTTGAGCCCTGAATTTCTTGTTAATCTACGTGTAGCCTTCATCCAATCATCGATATTTTGTAATAAAGTTTCATTCGATGAAAACTTTAACTGTCGTTTGAGAAAAGGTAATCCTTTTGTCGTAACAACGTAGTTTTGAGGAAATAGCACAAAATAGATATAGTAGTCTCGTTCAAAAAAAAGTTTATCTATGGCTGTTAGCCCACTGATAGCTATCCAATTGAATGATTTTTCCATTGACTTGACTTCAATTTTACGAACTTCACCATTTTTGTTTGTAGAAAGGCCATTGAAGCCAGAAATCTTTTTGACTAATTGAATGGAGCATCCTCGGTGTGTCTCAACGGAGCATACAAGACCTACACCTATTTTTTCCAAAGAATTCGGATGTTGCTCTCTCATATCAGGCACCTCATACGTAAAAATTTATTCAAAACCTTTAACAAAATTTTTCATCCCTGATAACTTCGGACCAATTCGAAGGGAGAGAAAGTTGATCAAGATAAAAATCGGCAACTTGCTCGGCAAGCAGTCTGCTGTCGCGTCCTTCCAGAAATAAACGAGCAATGCTTTCCGCGAACGCGTCATCATTTTTTATCTTGCGATAAACTTGTTTAACTTTCCACTCCGAGCCGTAATCTTGTGAAGCAAAGCGTTGCGCTGTCAGAATACGCAAAAATTTTTCTTGCGACAAGTTTGTCAAAGCAAGGAGGACACCTAAAAATTGTTTTAGATTGTTTGCGGGGTCAACATCTGATTGAAAGTTGAGCAGCTCTTTTACAATGCTTCTCACCCGCTCTCGAATTTGATTTTCGAGTTCGGGTATTTTTAAAAGGGGCGTACAAATTTTTATGAAGTCATCGAAACACGACTTCCGCTTTAGAGTCAACATATTTCTCCTCATTTCTATGCGGCACTATGACTCAAAAAGGATTGGATCTATCCGTCTCCTATTTACCCCATAAGAAACTCTTTTCGCCCCTTTCACCCCATTGCTGCACCTTCATTGCCCCTTTGCGCCCCAACGAGGTAAACAAAGGCCTCGCTCAATCGCCCCTTTACGATCTTATTGGCTCTTTCGGCTCCTTCTCCTTTTTGGCTCCTTGCCACCTATCGTGTTTTCATTTTATAATGAGTCCCCTTGCCCGTCGAACCCACACGTTCGAAGACGTTGCGCTCTTCGAGATCGCGCAACTCTTCCGAGGCCGTGCGCTTCTTCACTTCATTCAATTCTTGATACTCTTGATTGCTAATGCGGCGGCGTTTTTTAACGTGCGCCACGGCTTTAATTTGCCGTTCATGCAAACCTAGTTCAAGCAGATACTCTTCCGTGAAGGCGTCTTTGCGCAAGAGCAGCATAATGCCCTGTTGCTCGCGCCATTCGGGATCGGCGAGGCCATACTTGCGGCATTCTTCGATGATGCGGTTCGTGCCGCTGCCCCATTTTTCAATCAAGCCCGCTTCATAAAAAATCGTGCTGATCAATTTGTTGCGCGGCACGGATTGATGCCGGCCTTTGAGATCTTCCACGCGCAGACTCGGCGGCAAATTGCCGGGATTCCAAATCACGATGTGATCGTCATACACGCGAATCTGCGTTTCAATCGCCTCTCGAAGGCGCTCATCTTTTAATACGCCGACATGCCAGTCGAATACGTTGGCGGCATCCTTGCCCAGGTTCGTACTCAGCCACTGCGCCTGCTTTTCAATTTCCGCAATCGACGTGGTGAAGGCTTGGGCGAGCCGCGCCAATTCGCCCGGTATGTCCTTCGCATCCACCGTGCGATACGGAATACGGTAATCCTCG
>CAYNDW010000016.1:0-22665 GCA_964395375.1 uncultured Cytophagia bacterium | reverse complement strand
TCAAACCACGAAAAAATTTTCCGGCAAATTCGAAATCACGCTGGCTCTACGCGATCAACAAGGCCAGGCCGTGCAACTCCTCGATGCTGCGCGCAGTTTGGAATTGGATAATTACGAAGCCACCCAGCCCGAATCTTTATTCGTGCGCTATGCCCAATTCTTGGAAGCGCCGCCGGGCAAATACAGCCTGGAAGCCACGATTACCGACGGCGTTTCTCGCGGCCACGGTTTTTTTAATGCCATGGTGGAAATCCGCGATTTGCTCGCCCCGAGTTTGAATGTGAGCGATATTGTCTTGTTGGATCAAACGCCGGATCGCTCCTTCCCCGAGGAAAAGCAAGTCGTGCCCGCGTTTCGCCAACGCTTCAATACCACCATCTATGCGTTCGCGCAAGCGCGCAACGTCACGCCGGGACAGCGCCTGCGCGCCGTGTTGAAAATCGGCGGCGTGCAAGAAGCCGCGCTCTCGCAGGCCGTGTTGGATACCATCGCCGGCGCGGAAACCGTTAATCTTTTTTTTCCGATTCCGCCCTCGCAGCTTGCCCTGGGCCGCATCCAGCTCAAGTTGGAGATCACTTCGAACAATGCCAATGCGCATACGGAGCGCGGCTTGTGGGTGCGTTGGGCGCAACGGCCAAACTCACGGGTCGCGTTGAACGATTATATCGAGCCGATGCGTTTGATCATGAATTCGAAAGAGTGGAAAGCATTGAAGAGCGCCGGCCCGGAAGAGCAGCGCCGGCTCTTGGCCGAATTTTGGAGCCAGCGCAAACCCTCGGCGGAAGCGACGGCAAATTTGTTGGAAGAAGAATTTTATTGGCGCGTCGGCGAGTCGAACGCGCGTTTTGCGTGGGGCAAGGGTGACGGGTGGGAATCGGATCGTGGCCGCGTTTATATCATCCACGGCCCTCCGGACAATGTCTCGCGCCGCTACGATCAACGTTACGGCCGCAGTTTGGAAGCCTGGCGTTATGAAAGCCCGGTGCGCGAATTTCTCTTCTATGATGAACACGGCGACGGACGCTTCGTGCTCATTCGGCAAACACACCCGATTTGAAACCGCGGTTTGTTGGAGATGTGGATTGTTGGAATGATGGAGTGATGGAATGATGGAGTGATGGAGTGTTGGAATGATGGAGTGATGGAGTGATGGCAGATAAATCTTGATTACTCCAACAATCCACTACTCCAACAATCCACTACTCCAACAATCCACTACTCCAACAATCCAGAACTCCAACACTCCATCACTCCAAAGCGTTAATACTCCTCCCATTCTCTCCGTCTTTTCCTCTTCTCGAAAAACTTCACCAATATCACGCCGAGCAAAAAGCCGCCGATATGCGCGAACCACGCAATACCGCCGCTGATATCAAAGCCAAAGGCGGCGATGCCTTCGGCCACTTGGTTGAGAAACCACACGCCGAGCACTATCAGCGCGGGCACGCGGAAAAAGAAAAAGATCGGAAAAAAAACGAGCACCCGCGCGCGCGGATAACCCACCATATAAGCGCCCAACACCCCTGAAATCGCCCCGCTTGCGCCCACCATCGGCACCGCCGAACTGGTATCGCTGACAATATGCGCGAGCGCTGCCCCCGCCCCGCAGATGATGTAAAAGAAAAAATAGCGCGCGGAGCCCATGAGATTTTCCACATTGTCGCCGAAGATAAAAAGATAGAGCAGATTGCCCAAGAGGTGCATGACGCCGCCATGCAGGAACATCGAAGAAAATATGTCGGCATATGCGTTGTGTGTGATAATCTCCCGCGGAATCGCGCCATAACTCTGAATGAACGCCTCGCTCGCCTCGGGCGACAACGAATATTGATGCCAGTAGATCGCAAGGTTGACGGCAATGAAGAGCGAATTGACGAGAGGGAAGTGCTCGCGCGGATTATCGTCGCGTAAGGGGATCATGAATTATTTTTCCCGCAGCAAGAGGTAAGCAAGCCAGAGCCAGCCCGAAAGAAAAGCCAGCCCGCCAAAGGGCGTGACCGCACCCAGCCATTTCATCCCGGTAAGCGCTAGCGCATATAAGCTCCCGCAGAACAAAATCATTCCAAGGAGAAACAGACAACCCACAGGCGCAAGCGCCGGCGTTTCATGTTGACGCTGAAGTATGCCCACGGCGAGCAAGGCGAGCGTATGAAACATTTGATAGAGCACGGCCTTTTCGTAAATCTCGCGGCCGTAACTGTCCAACACGTTCTTCAAACCATGCGCGCCAAATGCGCCTAGCGCCACGACAAGAAAACCTGAGAGCGCTGCAATCAACAACCACATTTTATTTTCCTCACGATGACGTTCGTAGTAACGGCCTTAGGCGTCAACCGCGCGTGTATAAAAACGTCTGAAGGCGTTACTACGGACGGGATTAGGGATTCGAAAATTCCTTGTCCACGATATTGATCTGCCCCGGATATTTCAACGGTACGCCGGACACCGTCACCGTCGGCGTTGCGGCGAGCGTCAAACGCGCCGCGCTTCCGCCCTGCCCCGCAATCGCAAGCGCCAAATTCAAAATTTCTTTGTAACCGCGCTCATGAAAAAACTGATAGAGGTCGAGCGATATTTGCAAAGGAATCGTCGCGGTCTCGCCCGTGCCCGGAATCACAATCGGACTAGTGATGTCGCCTGAAATCGTTTCTTCGCTGTCGATCTTCAGCGTCCACGCCAGCGCGCTCAACGTCGCCGTGCTCTGCGGACTGCCGCCCGTGCCGTCGTTAGGATTCTTCGCCGCCACGTTGAGCGTGAATTTCAGCGGCAGCGCTTTGTTCGCAAAGGCCTGCGTAAGTTTCAATCCGTCCATGACACTAAACCGCAACGGATCATTCATCTTCGCCAACTCGATGTTCGCCAACGTGCCCGGCGCAACTCCCGCCAGCTTGAATTGCAGACGTTTGAGATTCACCAATGCGTTTTGCATTTCCTGCAACGTGGCGCAACCGGCAAGCAGGAACAACAACGCCAGCAAACCGCTCCAACTCTTGGACAGCTTCATCTTGTATTCCTTCCGGTGAATGATTTAATTTATGCGAAGAAAAGTAACTTCCCACCCGTGAAACAGCAAGGACTTTTTCCAACACCTAATGAAAAACTCTGCACCAGCAACCCCTCTCGAAAAAATTCTCCGCTATGGCGCGCATGCCTGGCTGTTCGCCCTCATCTTCTCCACGTTTATGGCGGAAGCATTGGCGCTCGCCCTCATCGGCGCGTGGCTTGGGCTGCGACGCCGCCAACGCACACCTTTAGATTTTTTCATCCTGCTCTTTCTCGGCATTCGCCTGCTCACCATTGTTACCGCGATTGCGCCCGCAACGAGCATGCACGCGCTGCGCAAAATTCCATTCCTGCTTGTCTACTTTCCCGTGGCTCACCTCGCGCAACGCTTAGGTGCAGGCGAAATTCATAAGCTGCTCCGCACCCTCATCATCGCCGGGCTTGCCGCTAGTTGCGTCGGGCTGCTGCGCACGCTCCTCACGCCGGTGTGGCGTCTCGCCTCCACCACTTCCGGCGCAACCACATTGGCGACGTTCTTGGCCGTAACCTTCAGCCTCGCGCTCACACTTATTCTCCGCAACGAATTGCAACCCGCACGCCGCTGGCTCTCCGGCTGCGCCATGATGTTGCTCGCGCTTGCCTTCACGCGTTGCCGCGCGCCGTGGCTCGCAACTTTATTCGTCAGTGGCTTCATGATCAAACCCGTCAGCCGCGGCGTGCTCACTTTGGGCGCCGGCGCGATTGTCATACTCCTGCTGGTGCCCGGCTTCGGCATGCGCCACGCCGAGGTGTTGCATTGGCCGCCGGATTTCGGCGACCGTCCCATCATTTGGAAAGCAGGTTGGGAAGCGGCCACACAATATCCGCTCTTGGGTTATGGCCCGGAAAGTTTCGCGCTCGTTTTTCAATCGCGCCAGGAACTGAAGGACCAACGCGCCGGCGCTTGGCACAACTTCGCATTGCAATTGTTGGTTGAAAGCGGAGCGCTCGGCTTGGTTGTGTTCCTCGCGCTTGTGCTCCAGGCTTTTCGTCTCACGCAAAACGGATTTCAAACAAAGCTTTTTTTGTTTGATAAAAAACCGAACGCGGCTTTGCGCGCCGGTCTTGCAACATTATTGTTGGCGGGATTGTTCGGCGGGCTAATCGGCGATCCGCTGCTCGATATGCTGCTGTGGGGAATATTAGGCATGATCAGCGGTATGGCCGCGTCTGCAACCTCGTAATGCCCCGCTATTCGGGACTTCGTTCGTCCGGGAAATACGAGCGAAGTTCGCGCTAGTTCTTATTCGCGGCTTCCGCTTTTTTAAACACCCAAAGATTGCTGAAGCCATAATTGATTGCAAGCCCCGCAAGAATCCCGAGCGCATTCGCGCGCAAATAATCCATCCCGAAACGCTGATGCAGCAGCCACAACAAGATAAAATTTGAAACCGCGGCGACGCTAACCGCGAGATGATATTTCAGCGCAGCCCGCCGCCAATCATTAGACTCCGCGTTTTGGCGATCCCCAAAAGTCCAGTGATAATTCCACAGAAAATTATTCAAGATGGAAAGCTCGATGGCAACACCGCTCGCGAGCCACAGCGGCGCGGAACCACGCGCTTTGAGCAGCCAAAGCACGAGCATATTGACGAGCACGCCCGAAAGTCCGACCGCTCCAAATTTCGCGACGCGCCGCGCTTTGGCCCAAGCCCGCGTCATAATTTTTCCTTTTTTTGATAAAGCACGGTATGCGCAAATTCCGCGGCGCGTTCATAGTTCACGCTGTGCTCGGCCAGCCGGCGATGCTCAGCGTACAGCGGATACTTTGAAAGCACGATCCAGGCCGGAGCCGCTTGTTCCAACAACCCGGCGAACTCTTTGTGGTTTTCGTTGAACTGCGCGACTTCATAATGCCGCAACCCGACAAGATTGCTATAAAAAAGCAGCGAGCGCGCATTGGACGTCGCGACCTTCGCGCTATCCGGAATCGTTGCGACGACCTGGTCCCACTCCTGCGCATGAATGCTATCGCGCAAATCTAAATGCTTTCCATGTTGGGGAAAAAAGCCATAAGCCTGCGGATTAGGAAGAAGCAGCGCGCACGCGCAGAGGAGCGCCAACACGGCTCGTGTTTTAAAACTCAGTTCGAAGCGCGTTAAAAATTGCGCGAGCGCAGCCACGCCAAAAAGAATGAGCAGCGGCAAGAAGGGCACGAGATAGCGGTGAAACGGAATAAGAAAAAACGCCGAGCACCAATAAAACGCGCACACGAGCAGCAGCGCTTGCAGCTTGCGCTCACGCCGCCGCTTATATAAAAAAACGAGCGCCGCGCCTAAAAGCAGCAACGACATTTGCCGCATCGCATGTACCGCATGAAAATCCCACCACCGCAAACCACTTGTGCGATTCGCATGAAAAACGAGACCCTGCGCGGCGATGAGGAGCCACGGCGAGTAAGCCAAAATATAAAGCGCAATGCGCCGCGCGATCTTCTTCCAATCGCCTTCGAGCGTATGATAATAAAACAACAAAAGCGCGGGCGCGAGATAAAAACCGAAGTAGTGCGTGTAGACCGCCGTCAAAAAGCCCGTGGCCACGAGCCATTCTTTTTCACGCGCGAAGCCATAGCCGCACAGCGTCACCGCGAACGCGAGCATCGCATACATCGTCGCCGCTTCGGCATATTGTTGATTGAGCACATTGAACGTGAGCAAGAGCGCGGCGATGAAGCCGACCGCGCGCGTAAACAAACGCATGCCGAGCATGAAAATCAAAATGGAAGTCGCCGCCGCGAACAACAACGAAGGCAAGCGCATGGCGGTTTCCGAGAAGCCTGCGATCTTGCCGACACCGGCGAGCAACAGATAATGGGCGGGCGGATGCCGAAAAAAAATCGGATCGTCGTAGAAGTCACTGTGAAACGGATGCTGCGCAAGATTGACGTAAACCGCTTCATCGTAGTAAAGCGGAGAGGCCAGATTTTGCGCGCGAATAAAAAGAACGGCAACAATGATTGTCGCGAGCGACGCCGTCATGAACAACGATTGCGTCCGCGATTCCAAAAAGCTTCTAGCAATTCCCCCCTTGAGGGGGGCTAGGGGGGTGTTCTTCAAGGATGAGGGCTTCATCGCGCACCCGTCGCTTGACGAAAACAATATTCAAACAACAATTGCCACTCACACAGTTGAATCTTTCGACACAGCAATTCTTGCGACGAACGGCCTTGCGCACAAGCTTCGCACAGGTCGATGAACGCAAACGGCTCCCACTGCGTTTGCTTTATCAAAAATTCAGAAGGCGTATCAAGCGTGTGCGCCGCGGCAAGTTGCGCCGCCGCGCGTCGTAATTCAGCGAAGATCGGATGCGCGCCCACGCGATGAAACCAATATTTGCCGTTGGCATAATCCGGCTCGCGACGATGCATGAGACCGTGCCAATAACTGCCCGTGTTGTTCGCTAGGCCCTGACTGATCGCATGCGATTCTTCGAGAAAGTCATGATAGAGCAACAATCCCGCATGGCAAGCGCGCGCCATATCAACATTGACAATTTTGTGCGGCGCAAACGCGGCGGACAAATCTAAACCCGCGAGCTGCGCACGAAGCTTCGTATGGGGAACACCGGGGCCGAGCGCGGGCAGGCGCTCTTCGTGTAGAAACGAATTGATGCTATCCGAATACTCGGTTTGTTGGAGAAGCATAGAATACCTCTAAACGATGCGCGTTTGCCTGATTGCTCCAAGCGAAATTCACGTTACATCTTTCCCGTCTAGCCTGTCATACAGCAAGAATCTTTTTGCGCACTGGAGACGCAGCCGAGCGCTGGAAAAGATTCCGACGGCGCAAGAAGGAGTTCGAAGTGCAACCTATTTCGTATTTGGAGTCTTCGCCTGAGGCTTACAGCATCAGGCGAAGGCTTGCATTTGCACGAGTGCAAAACTCCGGTTCACTGCGAAGTTGCTATTTCAAATTTTGGCGCGGTGATGTTTTATCACTGCGCCGCGGGATACGTTTCCAGCAATCCCTTCTCCGTCATTAGCTTCTCAATGCCGGTGCGATCCATGGGCACGAAGTCCGAGATAATCTCCTTGCCCGTTTCCGTGATCACGATCAAATCTTCCAAGCGAATATAAATTTTTTCTTCCGGCACACGCAGCGCCGGCTCAATGGTGAAGACCATGCCGGCTTTGAGCGGGCCAGTGTATGTGCCGACGTCGTGCGTGGCCATGCCCACCCAATGTCCCAAGTAGCCTTCGGGGTTCTGCGCGCCTTCGCGATAGGAATCGACAAAGTTTTTCGCCGCGATTTGATAATGCGGCTTGGAAAATTTGCTCTGCGCCAACACGCCTTCCATCACTTTCACCGCCTCTTGTTTGATTTGCGCGGCAGTCACACCGGGACGAATTGCTTGCAAGATGGCTTGATAGCACGCGAGGTAGAAATCATACAGCTCGCGCTGCCATTGATTGAACTTGCCGTTGACCGGCCACATGCGCGTGATGTCGCTCATATAATATCCCACGTCCGGCGCGAAATCCATCAACAAGAAGTCGCCGTCTTGCATTTGGCGTTTGCCCGCGTTGTAATGCGGATACCACGCATTGCTCGCGCTCGCGATGAGCGAGTAATAGGCTTCGCCTTGGGCGCCGTTGCGATAGTAAATGAACTTTGCCATGCCGTCGAGTTCATACTCGAACATGCCAGGCTTGGTGGAGCGCATGCCTTCCATCAGCGCGAAACACGACAGCCGCGTGGCTTTGCGAATCAGCGCAATCTCCGCCGGGCTTTTAATGAGGCGAAGCTGATCCAAAATCGGCGTGAGATTTTTAATTTCGAAATGAGGAAAGCGCGTGCGCAGCAAATCCACAAAATGCCCTTCGCGCGAAGGCCGGCCATCCCACGGGTCCGCGGCAACATCGCTGATCAAGCGCAACGCCAAATCACGACTCATGGCAAAGCCCTCCGCGGGCGCGAAGCAAGTATAGAGGCTCGTTTTGTCCGGCGTGCGCGCCGCACGCGCGAGGTGTTCGCCGAGAAACTCACTGGCATACACGCCTTCGATGCCACTCAATTGTGTGATGAGCGTGGCGTCTTCCGTGGAGAGCACTTTGCCTTCGCTCCGCTCGCGGCTTTCATTGCGATGCGGCAAATAGAGAGAAGCACGCCGGGCCTTGCCATCGAGCAACAAATACGCATGCGGCGCTTCGATGCCGCTCAAATAATAAAACTCGTTCGACTGTCGAAAGCGCACATAGCCCGCGGGACTCGGCGCGCCTTGCAGCACGGCCAGCGCATTCGGTCCGATCGCATCGTAAATTTTGCCGCGACGCTGTGCAAATTCTTCGGGTGTGAAATCTTTGGTGAAAAGCGGGACGCCTTCTTGGGCGACTCCCCAGGAGGTGGAGAGCAGCATCAATGACATGAACATAGCGGCGATACGAGACATTTGCCATCCTCTCTTTTGAGTGAGTGAAGTAAAAAACGGCGTTCAATACAAAGATTCGATCCGAAACGCGCGATAGACAAAACGATTCGGCTCTTCGATTTTTAAATCCCACACTTTGTTGCCGGCGGCATCGACTTCGATAATGCGCTGCGCGATACCGTAGCAAATGAGTGTGTTGCCATTCGCCAAGCGCTGCGCGAAGCCGAGCGCAAAGCCATAGAGCGTTGGCTCGTGACGATACTCCCACACGAGCGTCGCGGTTTTGGCTTGCTCGTCGAGGCGGTATTCAACGGCGCGACTCGTGGGCGGCGAATGCAGATTGCCGTTATCAAAGAGAATGATATTGCCATTCGCCAAACGCCGAATGCCGTGTTGATGCGAGAAGCCGTTGAAGGAGTCGTTCACAAAAGTAAATTGACTCTTCTTCCCGCCCAAGCGCCAGATGATCGCGCCGGTTTGCGCATTGATCTTGACGATTTGAACGCTGTTGCGAAAAGAAACGAGCAAATGGCCGTCGCGGTCAATGTCAATCGCGTTGCCGTGCCAAGGGTTGACCGGCGTGGCGTTTACGTCCATGTCGGACGCGCCTTCCTCCACTGCAAGATAATCGAAGGTGTTCCATTGCAAAGAAGCGTTGCCGCGATAATATTCCACCACGAGGCCGCGCACGGAAGCATTAGACCATCCGCCAATCGCAGTGAGATCCATCGGACGAAACTCGACGCCAAAAAGACAATAGCCGTTGTCAAACAAGCGCAGCTCATGCGAGCCGGTGGCGCGTCCGCCGCTCGCCGCAAACTCGCGCAGCACATGGCCGATATTATCAAACTCAAAAAAGCGCGAAGGCGAAGCGTCGAGCGAAGTGTATGCGGTGTAATTGCCGTTCGGCTGCTTTTGAAAATCGACCACGGGTTGCGCAAACTCGCGATACCATGCGAGGCGGCCGTCGTTGGTGAGGACTTGCGCATAAGATTTTGTAGCCGCACCGGAGACGATGAAGCTCAACATCACCAAACCGTTCACGGGCAAGGTATTCGTGAGTATGGAAAACGAAGTGAAGTCGTTGGGAATAGCGGAAGTCGTGAAGGTTTGAACTGCGCTGGTGGCGCGATGGCCGGTTGAAGAAATCGCGAGCGCCCTCAAGAAGTATTTCGTGCTCGACTCAAGCCCAAAAACTGCAAGCTGCGTGGAAGTCGCGTTGGTATGCACCTTCGGCGTGCTTTGTTGAAAAAGAGAATCCGCGCCGAACTCGATTACAACGGTTTGTGCGTTCGTGACGCGCACTTCTGCAATGGCGCTCAGAACGTTATGCGGGTTCGCCGCAATCTGCACGGCATTGATGCGCGGCACAAGCGCGGGCGGCTCCGGCTCTACGGCTTGATGTTCGCATCCGAGAAGAAGTAAAAGAGGAATCGCGCGCGCACTTATAACTCGGAGCGAGATATAGGTTATACTTTCTCCCCTCAAAAAGGTGTCATTCCGGCGGAATCTTTTTACGCGCTGGAGACTTTGCCGAGTGCTTAAAAGGATTCCTCCTGAATGACAGCTACATTGGGAGGCGAAACGGAGCAACCTGATTTGTGCTTGGAGTAGCAAGTACCAGCACATTCACCTCTCCATATACGTATACCCGTCAAACCCGCTGCGATACGTTTCTAAAATGCGGCGCGCTTCTTCAAGCGTGCAATGGCCCGCGCGCACCGCGGCTTCCACGCTTTGGCGGAATTGATTGACGAGATCGTCTTTGCTCTGCTGCACATAGGCCAGCACTTCGGAAACGCTGTCGCCGTATTCGACGTGCTCGATTAAATAGTTGTTCTTCTCGCCGTCGAGCGCGATGTGCACGGCATTGTTATCGCCGAAGAGGTTGTGCAGATCACCGAGAATTTCTTGATACGCGCCGATGAGAAACACGCCGATGAGATAGTCTTCGTTCTCGTTCCACTCGTGCAGCGGCAAGACGTTTTTCACGTCGCGCAAATCCGCAAAGCGATCCACGCAGCCGTCGGAATCGCACGTGATGTCCGCGAGGATGCCGTTGCGCGTCGGCTTTTCTTTCAAACGATGAATGGGCATGATGGGAAAGATTTGATCGATGGCCCACATGTCGGGCAGCGACTGAAAGAGCGAGAAGTTGCAGAAGTAAATATCCGCGAGCGACTTTTCGAGGCCTTCAAGTTCGTCGGAAATGTAGCTGCCGTCTTTGGTGAGGCGATAGATTTTATAATTCGCAGCCCAATAGATCAGCTCGGCATACGCGCGCCATTTGAGATCGACGTAGCCGAGATTGAACATGTTGAGCAATTGCTCGCGCGCGTGTTGAATGTCGTGAAAGGCCTCTTCGAAATTTTTGCGGCTCAGGCTTTGATAAGAATCCCACAAGTCTTTGACGAGTTGCGGCGCGTCTTCGCTCGCGGGCGGGTTCGGCTCCACGGGCTTGAATTCCGTAACGCCGAGCACGTTGAACACGAGCACGGAATGATAGGCCGTGACCGCGCGGCCCGATTCGCTCACGAGAATGGGGTGCTCCACCTTCGCTTCGTCGCACGTGGTCATGATTTGATAGACCACATCGTTCGCGTATTCCTGCATGGAGTAATTCGCCGAGGCCGCGAAGTTGGTGCGCGAGCCGTCGTAATCCACCGCGAGGCCGCCGCCGACATCGAGATATTGCAGGTGCGCGCCCATCTTTTTTAGTTCAACATAATAACGCGCGGCCTCGCGCAGCGCATCTTTCACGCTGCGAATCGCGGTGATTTGGCTGCCGAGATGATAGTGCAGCAAATTCAAATAGTGGAGCAGATTTCTCTCGCGCAGCCACTCCACAGCTTGCAGCAACTCAATCGGGCCGAGGCCGAACTTCGAGCGATCACCGCCCGAGGCTTCCCATCGGCCCGAGCCTTTGGCGGAGAGGCGAATGCGAATGCCGATGCACGGCTGCACGTGCAATTTTTCTGCGATGCGAATGATCAACTCCAACTCGCTCAACTTTTCCACGACGAGAATGACGTTCTTGCCCACTTTGCGCGCGAGCAGCGCGAGTTCGATGAACTCTTCATCTTTATAGCCGTTGCAAATGACCAATGCTTCGGGATCATTAATGAGGGCGACGGTGGTGAGCAATTCCGGCTTGGAGCCGGCTTCCAAGCCGTAATGAAACGGCTTGCCCGCATCGACGATGGTCGCGACGACGTGCCGCTGCTGGTTGACCTTGATGGGATACACGCCGCGATAGACCGACTTGTAGCCGCACTCTTGAATCGCGTTCTGAAAACTTTCGCAGAGCATTTTGATGCGCGCGCGCAGAATATCCGAAAAGCGCACGAGCAGAGGCAGTTGAATGCCGCGCTGTTGAATTTCATCGGCCAATACTTTCAAATCAATCGCGCGGCTGGGATCGCCGGTGGGATGAACTTCGATGTTGCCGTTTTCGCTAATCGAGAAAAAATTCGCGCCCCAATTGTTGACGCTGTAAAACTCCAAGGCATCTTGAATTTTCCACACGCTCATTTCCGGTGCTTTCCTTGTAATGAAATCGTTATCGAGAAGAATCTTTGCGTTACACCTAAAGTGATTGGAGGGTGAGACAAAGAGTTTTGAGCCTCCAATTCGGAAATCGCCGCTCAGGGTATGTCATGCAGCAGGACTCCTTTTAGGCGCCGGGAATACTGCCGCGTGCTTAAAGAAATTCCTGCTGCATGACAACAATAGAGAAGGCGGAAGTGCAACCTGTTTTGTGCTTCGACCAGTAAACAGTAAATAAGCGCGGCGAGTCTAATGAATTTCCGTTTGATTTACAAGCCTACAAACAAAAAGACCTGCCCGGTCTTTGCAACCAAGCAGGCCTTTTTCTAAAGTGGAGACGGCGGGAATCGAACCCGCGTCCGAAGGTCAGTCATAGAAAGCGTCTACATGCTTATTTGATCGATCAATCTCGCGCGTGCGACCTCGACCAACAAGGGTCGTCACGCGCCAGTCTGTAGATTCTCGCCGCCCGCACCCAGACCCAGCGGGAAGCCAGCCACCAGAGTCGTCGCTTGTGTCCTCCCGAGTGGCGCGTTCGGCACAAGCGTGCTACCTAATGTTTAGTTAGGCTGCAACTGCATACGCATAGTTGTCTGCGTTTAGATTGTTTGCCCGGCTATTTAACGAGGGTCCAGACAACCTCGACATGCTGCCCTCTACCCCTTGGCCTCCGTCGAAGCCATGTCGTCCCCAATTCGCTCGGCAATAATACGAAACCACACGCGCGTAGGCAAGGTATTTTTTGGGCGGCGGAGTTTCTCCTTGACATTCCACCCATGCGTGACTAAATTCGCCGCCATAATTTTTTGAGGTATCGCACGAGCGCCGGCGATTTTTTGATTACTCACACGCGTGTGAAGAAAACTTTGACCATCCGCTCCAACCATTTCCTAAGCTGTTGCCTCGCCGCGCTGAGTTTGCTGCAGTGCTCCACCGAATCTGAAAAAACGAAACCCGTCCCTCATCTCCCTCCTGCAACTGCGACCCAGGAAGGCCACGCGAGCAGTGAGATTTTTGGCCGCGTTTTCTTTGAAGGCGCAAAACCGCCTTCACGCACTTGGCCGTTGAGCAACGATCAAGCTTGCCGCCCTGAAGGCGAAAGCGTGAGGCATGCCGAAGACTTCGTGGTCAACGCGAACGCAACGCTCCGCCATGTTTTTGTTTATATCTCGAGCAGTTTTGGCGCGCGGCAATTTTCCTTTCCACAAGATTCTGTGATTCTAGATCAACACGGCTGCCGTTATCTTCCGCACGTGTTCGGGATTCAAGTCGGGCAGCCGTTGGTGTTGTTGAATAGTGACAGCACCTTTCACAATGTGTTTGCCGCGGCGAAAGTGAATCGGCCGTTTAATCTCGGCATGACATTGTCGGTGCGCAAATTGACGCGCAAGTTTGATCAACCCGAAGTGATGGTGCCGCTGCGCTGTAACGTGCATCCGTGGATGGCGGCGTATGCGGGCGTGCTCGCGCATCCTTTCTTTAGCGTGACTGATGCGGACGGCGTTTTTCGTTTGGGAAAACTGCCCGCGGGCGAATATCAAATCACGGCGTGGCATGAACGCCTCGGCGTGTTGCAGCAGGGCGTGACTGTGGGCGAAGCGGAAAGCAAAGAAGTCTCTTTTAAATACGAGATCAAATAGCTCTCGAATGAGATTTGACGATCGAGTTCAGTAATGCGGCGCGTCTCCTTATCATGTCATTCAGTAGGAATCTTTTTACGCGCTTGAGACGCTTCCTATTTCTAGAGGCTTTTTCTAGTTCTTAAAAGGATTCCTTCTGAATGACAGTTTTAGGGGCGCGCTTCACGAATTTGAAAATCAAAATCCATCATCATCAATTCAACCGGAGGAGTTGCGCATGCTCGATTGGCTTCCCCAGAACGTTTCAACGTATGGCGGCGACATCGATTTCTTTTTCTACGTCATCTACTACATCACCACGGCCGTATTCCTGCTCGTCGCGGGCGCGATGATCTACTTTCTCATCAAATATCGCTATCGCGAAGGCCGCACGGCGAAGTATACTCACGGCAATAACACGCTCGAAGTCGTGTGGACTTCCGCGACGACCATTGCGATGGTCTCGCTCGCGCTCGTTAGCAAGCCGCTGTGGAGCAAAGTCAAGCAAGAGTTGCCGCCCTCGAATTATAAAGTGCAGGTTACGGGCAAGCAATTCAATTGGGAAGTGCTCTATCCCGGACCCGACAGCCAATTCGGCACCTCCGATGATTATCAAGTCGACAATGAAGTGCACGTGCCGGTGAATCAAGCCATGCATGTGCTGCTCAAATCCAAAGACGTGATTCACAGCTTCTTCGTGCCGCAGTTGCGTTTGAAACAAGACGCGGTTCCCGGCCACGAGATTTGGGCTTGGTTTGAAGCGACCAAAACCGGTGAGTATGAAATTCCGTGCGCCGAGCTTTGCGGCTTCGGCCATTCCGGTATGCTCGGCAAATTGTTCGTGCATGAGCAAGCCGACTATGACAACTGGGTCGCGCAAACTTGGCCCGCGCCCGAACCGGCTCCCGCCGATAGCTCCTCCCAAGAAACCCCGCAACAATAATTTCGAGGATAACACATGAGTGCAACGACGCACGTTGAAGCAGCACACACCGAACACGCACACGGCGGTTTTGTCAGCACGTATCTCTTTTCGCTCGATCACAAAATGATCGCGAAGCAGTTCCTCTTGCTAGGACTGGTGATGTTGATTCTCGGCGGCGGCTTGGCTCTGCTCTTCCGCTGGCAATTGGCTTATCCGAATGAACCGTTGCCCCTCATCGGCGCCTCGAAACAATTCATCGAAACCGGCGAGCCGCAAACCAGCATGGATAAAACTTGGGCCGAGTGGCTCTCCAAAGACGAAGCCGACCAAAACTGGCTCACCAAGAACATGCCCGCGGGCGCGGTCGCGCCGGCGTTTTATAATTCGCTCTTCACCATGCACGCCACCATCATGGTCTTCTTTGTGGTCATGCCGATTCTCGTGGGCTGCTTCGGCAATTATCTCATCCCGCTCATGATCGGCACGCGCGACATGGCGTTTCCGGTTTTGAACATGCTCTCGTTTTGGACCGCGGTCGTTTCCGGCATCATCATGTCCGTGGGCTTCTTCGTTCCCGGCGGGCATGCCGCGGCGGGTTGGACTGCTTATGCGCCTTTGAGCTCGGACCCGCAATGGACCGGCGTGGACCTGGGCCAAACGCTATGGTGCATCAGCTTGATCGTGCTCGGCATCTCTTCGCTCATGGGCTCGATCAACTACATCACCACCATCATCAACATGCGCGCGCCCGGCATGACGTTCTTTCGTCTGCCGCTCGTGATTTGGTCGCTGTTCATCGTCGCGATTTTGTTGCTGCTCGCATTGCCGGTGCTCACCTCCGCGCTCGCCATGCTCTTGTTTGATCGCTGGGCCGGCACCACGTTCTTCAACCCGGCGGGCGGCGGCGAGCCGTTGCTTTGGCAACATCTCTTCTGGTTCTTCGGCCATCCCGAAGTTTACATTCTCATTCTTCCCGCAATGGGCATTGCCTCCGAGCTTTTGCCGGTGTTCTCGCGCAAGCCGATCTTCGGATATAAAGCGATGGTTTATGCGATGGCTGCGATTGCATTTCTCGGTTGGATCGTATGGGGCCATCACATGTTCCAAAGCGGAATGAACCCCGCGCTCGGCACCACGTTCATGATTTCCACGATGGCCATCGGCATTCCCTCCGCCATCAAAACTTTCAACTGGCTCGGCACACTGTGGGGCGGCAACATTCGCTTCACCGTGCCCATGCTCAACGCGCTCGCGTTCGTCGCGCTTTTCGTCATCGGCGGCTTGAGCGGCATTTACATGGCTTCAACGCCGGTTGATATTTTCATTCACGACACTTACTTCATCGTGGCTCACATTCATTACGTCGTGTTCGGCGGCAGCATCTTCGGCATCTTTGCCGGCGTGTATTACTGGTTCCCAAAAATGTTCGGCCGCATGATGAACGATAAGCTCGGCAAGATTCATTTTTGGATTACGTTCGTGGCCATGAACGTGACGTTCTTCCCGATGCACATCCTCGGCGTCGGCGGCCACATGCGCCGCATCTCGAATCCCTTGCAATATGAATTTTTGCACGATCTGCAATGGATGAACGTGATGATCACATGGGGCGCGATCACGCTCGGCCTCGCGCAATTAATCTTCGGCTGGAATTTCGTCGCGAGCATGTTCCGCGGCAAGAAGGTGGAAAGCGACAACCCCTGGAACGCGAACACGTTGGAATGGACTGCGCCGACGCCTCCGCCACACGGCAATTTTCTCGCGATCCCGACGGTCTATCATGGGCCGTATGAATACAGCGTGCCCGGCGAGGCGCAAGATTTCGTGCCGCAAACGCAGCACTCGGATAAAATCGCCGCGGCGCATTGACCCCATGCTTTGTCATTCAGCAGGAATCCTTTTAAGCACTGGAGAGGAAGTTCAATAGAGTGTGTTCCCAGCGAGTAAAAAGATTCCTCCTGAATGACAGTTTAAAGGGAAGAACGCTTCATGCACCAACTCCCACTCTCCCAACGCAACGCGCGCACGGCCCTGGTTCTGCTCGGCGTGCTCGGCTTTCTCATCGCCGTTACGATCGTGTCGGCCATGGTTTTGAATTGAATTGTTTTGCCCCAAATAGTTTTGCTTTGAGGAAACGTTGTGCTGCTAGAAGAACAAATCGAGCCGCCTCAAATTAAAAAAAAAGACATGGCGCCTTGGGGCGGAGAGCCGCCACCCGAATTGCCTTTCGACCCGGAGGACAACGGGCGCGATGAGGCTGAGCCGTTATCGGGCATCAACAACGCCGTGCTTGCTGTGATGCTCTTCCTCGGCACGGATGTGATGCTCTTTGTCGCCCTCATCGGCGCCTTCTTTGTCTTTCGCTATGGCGGCACGGATTGGCCGCCGCTCGGACAACCGCGCCTGCCGATTACCGTGACCGGTATAAACACGCTCATTCTGCTCGCCAGCGGCTTTACCATGTTGCGCGCGCTGCAAACGATTCGCGCCGGCAATGTCAGCGGCTTCCTCAAGCGTTTGATGCTCACTGCCGGACTCGGCCTCACCTTCCTGCTCATTCAAGGCTCGGAATGGTTGCGCCTCATCGGCTTTGGTTTGACGATGTCGTCGAGCGTGTACGGTTCGATCTTCTACACGCTCATCGGCTGTCACGCGCTGCACGTGCTCGGCGCCGTGGTTTGGCTTGTGGTAGTAAATTTCAAAGCGCACCGGCGGCATTACACTGCCGAGAATAATATCGGCGTGCAGCTTTGCGCGATGTATTGGTTTCTCGTGGTGGGGCTATGGCCGGTATTGTTTGTGGTGGTGTATTTGAAGTGATTCCTCTTGTTTCCCCACTCCAGTTTGGGGACGAAAAGCAATTATGGCGTTTCAAGTGAGGAGAATGCTATCATGACCGAAAACCAAACGACTGCCGAATTCTTATGGAACGCCCTTCGCGCCTCAAAGAAAAAAGGGAGAGCGGCGGCGGTGAAAAAGCTTGTCGGCGATAAAGATTTCATGCAAGACTTGTTCGAATTTGTTATTCTCGAGCAACGCAAACAAGAGCCTTCGCGCCCTTTGGGAGAGTGCCTCGCAGACAGTCAACAAGCAGCAGAGTTGATCTCCAGCAAGAGTAGAACTTACCATGATTAGAAAAATATTTGTGAGCCTTTTATTGCTAGGCGCGATTGTAATGTTGAACCCTATCACCGCCCACGCCTGCCCGAGTTGCGTGAACAGTTTGAGCAGTTCCTTGGGCCGCGCCTTCAACCTAAGTGTGCTCTTCATGATGATGATGCCCTTCACCGTGTTCGGTGCGTTCGTAGCCGGCTTCATCGTGCTCCATCGTCAAGCGCAAAAAAATCCCTCTTGCATAAAAACTTCCACCTCGCAATCTGAACCAAACAAGGAGACTCGATCTTGAGCCAAGTTGCAGCAATGTCGCACGCCGTCGATCCGGCGGAATCGCCGCTGACCCCGGAAAGCTGGGGCAAGCTCGGCATGTGGGTATTTCTTGCGGGCGACGCCATGTCGTTCGGCGCGCTGCTCGCCGGTTATGGCGCCATTCGCGCGGGCAGCGTGGATTGGCCCGATCCGACGCAGGTGCTCGGCATCAATCTCACCGCGTTCATGACGTTCCTGCTCATCTGCAGCAGCGTCACGATGGTCAAGGCGCTGTCCGCGATCAAACATGGCAATGCCGCGAGCATGCGCAATTATCTGCTGCTCACCATTCTCGGCGGCGCCCTCTTCCTGGGCTTGCAGGCTTATGAGTGGACGCACCTCATACACGAAAAACACGTGCTCTTCACGACCTTTCAAGGCACGCGGCACTTGTTCGGCGCCACGTTTTATGCGATCACCGGCTTTCACGGCGCACACGTCACCGGCGGCGTGATTTATCTCACCATCGTGCTGTTCAACGGCATGCGCGGCAAATACTCCGCGAGCAACTTCAACGGCGTCGAGCTGGTCGGCCTCTATTGGCACTTTGTCGATTTGATTTGGATTCTCGTGTTCACGTTCATCTATCTTATTCCCAACGCGCCCAAGCCGTAACCGAAAGGAGAAACCATGTCTGCCACGCATCAAGAACCGAATTACATGAAAATTTTTTACGCGCTGTTCGTGCTCACGGTTTTGGAAGTCGGCGCGGCGTATCTCAATGCCATCTTCCCCGGCTTTCCGTTGTTGTTGTTGGGCCTGATCTTGATCGGGCTTGCGCTCGTCAAAGCTGCGCTCGTGGGCATGTATTTCATGCACCTCAAATTTGAAAAGCGCACGCTCGGCATCATCGCGCTGACGCCGATGATTCTTTGCACGCTGCTTATCATCGCGCTCCTGCCCGATTTGACCGGCCATGCGCGCAAGTCTGAGCCTGCCGCGGTCGCGGAGCAGGTTGAGCCGTAGAAAAGCGCGTGGATCGTGGATCGTGGATTGTGGATAGTAGATCGTAAGAGCACGTCGGCACTTGCTGCTTCACGATTCACGATCCACAATCAACTATCCACGATCTACGATTTTAACATTGCACGTCATAGTTAGAATTCGAACGCACATGAAAACTGCTTCATCGCAAAACAACAAGTGGCTCCACCGCTTTGCTTGGCTAGTGGTCGGAGCCACATTTATTTTAATTTTCATCGGAGGCTTGGTCACGAGCACCGAATCCGGCCTTGCCGTGCCCGATTGGCCCACGACCTATGGCCAGTTCATGTTCTCGTTTCCGCTCTCGCAAATGGTCGGCGGAATTTTATATGAGCACGGCCATCGCATGGTCGCCTCGGTGGTTGGAATGTTAATGGTCATCTTGGCCGTTTGGCTCTGGCTCAAAGAGCCGCGCAAATGGGTGCGCAATCTCGGCTGGCTCGCGCTACTCGCGGTGATCGTGCAAGGCGTGCTCGGGGGCTTGACCGTACTGTTCCTTTTGCCCCAACCCATATCCGTGGCCCACGGCGCGCTTGCGCAGACTTTTTTCTGTCTGACGATTGCCCTCACGCTCTTCACGTCGCCACAATGGGAGCAATCGCGCAGGCAACTTGACGACGAGCACAAACCTGCTTTGCGCACATTGACGACGATCACCACCGCGCTCGTGTTCGTGCAGCTTATTCTCGGCGCGATCATGCGCCACACCAAGTCCGGCCTCGCCATTCCGGATTTCCCTTTAGCTTTCGGCAAGCTCATTCCGCCGTTCGAATCCTCGCACGTTGCCATTCACTTCGCGCATCGTGTCGGCGCGCTTATCGTCACCGGTTTTATCGTTTGGACGGTTTCCCGGATTTTCCGATATTACCGCACCGAACCAATGCTGCGAAAGCCCGCGATCTTATTGAGCTGTGCGATTGCAACGCAACTGGCGCTCGGCGCATTTACCATTTGGTCGCAAAAGGCCGTGTACATCACCACCGCGCATGTCGCGACGGGCGCATTGATTTTGGGAACGAGCTTGACGCTGGCGCTTCGCGCGCGGCAGGTGATGGAACTGGCTGTGATCAAACATGTCGAGATCATCGGCGGAATGGAAAAGGTCGTGGGGAAAAATTAATTGCGAGGTCGTTATGACAAAATCGAAAGACGATGAAATTATCGCGAAGCTCGATCAAATCTTGAAAGTGTTGAGCATTCAAGTCGGCGCGGACCAGGGCTTAACCGAACGCGCAAGATTGCTCAAACTAGCCGGATTAGAAAATCAAACTATCGCCGAGGCCCTAAATATTTCCGTACAAGCCGTAAGAGCGCTTACCGCAAATGCGAGGACGAAACCGCCAAAGAGGAGATAACGATCATGGAAATGCTCAACGAACGAAGCGAGCGCTTGCTAGTGCTTCTCCTTCTGCAAAACTTAAAGCAGGCCTCGTTAAAGGAAAAAATCATCCAATTGAATCTAGCAGGTTTTTCTAATATCGAGATTGCAGAATTTTTGCAAACGACCCCTGCGGTTGTCGGACAAGAGCTGTCATTATCAAAAGACTTTGGCAAGCCAAGAAAACGGAAGTCCTAGTATGCCCACCGTTGTCGACTTTCGCATCTCTACCTTCCATCACAACAAGGTTGACACAAATGGAAAATATATCGGTCGCCGGTCATATCCGAAGCTCTACGCCATTGAAAATCTTTTTCGCGTCATTATACATTCCGTGCTTTCAGCGCAGGTGCATGCAAATTGGTGGGAGGTTGTGGTTGATAAAGGCATTCGCAGTAAGGCGGAACGGTTTCAACAAAACTATGTGAAGAAAGCGTCGCACAGCAAACCGGGGCGACATGGTATTTACTACATCGATCTGAAAGACTTGAATGAGATATTGCGCGTCAATGCCGCTTTCTTTGATCCGATTATTCCAGACCTTAATAAATGGATTCTGGGAATCGAAGAAATTCGGTTGCCACGCAATATCGTGGCGCACATGAATTTTCCTCATCAGACAGACATGAAACGCATAGACGTTTTTTATCACGATTGCTTGAACTTGGTCGCTGGACTGCAAGCCAGAATCGAACTCGAAATTCCATGACAAATGAAATTGGTATGAAGTAATGATGATTACAACAAAACTCTCCGACTACCTCGCCCTCACCAAGCCGCGCGTGACGCTCATGGTGCTGCTCACGATGATGTTCGGCTTTTATCTTGGCGCGCAGGGGGACATGAATTTGACGCTGCTGCTGCACGCGCTCTTCGGCACTGCGCTCGTCGCCGGCGGCACGAGCGCGCTGAATCAATATCTCGAGCGCGAGCTTGACGCCAAAATGTTGCGCACGAAAAACCGCCCGCTGCCGACGGGCCGCCTTGCGCCCAACGCGGCGTTGGCTTTCGGCGTGTTCATCTCAATCTTAGGCCTCGCGCATTTGATGCTCTTCGTCAATCTGCTCACCGCGTTGCTCGCCGCCCTCACGCTCGCGAGTTATGTGTTTCTCTACACGCCGCTCAAAACGCGCAGCGCCATTTCCACCATTGTCGGCGCGATTCCCGGCGCATTGCCGCCGATGGGTGGATGGACCGCGGCGCGCGGCGAATTGGGCATCGAAGCCTGGGTGCTCTTCGCGATTTTATTTCTGTGGCAGCTTCCGCACTTTCTCGCCATTGCATGGATTTACCGTGAAGACTACGCGCGCGGCGGATTTCCCATGCTGCCCGTGATCGATCCCGAAGGCCACAGCGTAGGCCGGCAGATTCTCACCAACTGCCTCGCATTATTGCCGGTGAGCTTGCTGCCGACTTTGGTGGGCATGGCCGGCTCGATCTATTTCTTCGGCGCGTTGGGATTGAGCTTGCTTTTTTTTATGTCCGGCCTCGGCGTCATCATGCAGCGCTCAAACCTTTCCGCGAAGCGTTTGATGCGCGCCTCGCTGCTTTATCTGCCCGCATTGCTCGGACTCATGGCTTTTGATAAAACCACTTTCTAACCCAAGCATGACTTATGGGAATCACTTACCTTAAAGTCAAAGTCGGAAATTTTGCAGACCAAACTCAAGCGTTAGAAGAAAACTTTTTGGTAGCTTCGGAGCCGTCTATTCATTGGTGCCGCGTTATGACTTGGAGCAGATCGGAGTCGTTCCGCATTCCATGCGCTCGTTTGAGATTATTGTAGGACTACGATGAAAGAAGAAACTCGCCCGCGTTTGCTTTGGGGAATGCTGCTCGCCGCCCTTGTGATTGTGTTCGGAATCTCCGCCCGCAATTGGCTCCAACCCAAAGCCGTGCCTCTGCCCGTGCTCGCCACCGTTCCGGATTTTTCTTTTACCGAACGCAGCGGCGAACCGTTCGGCTTGCAGCAATTACGCGGGCACATTTGGCTCGCGGATTTCATCTTCACGAATTGCGCGGGCACGTGCCCCATCATGACCACGCAGATGAACGAGTTGCAATCCGCTTTTGCCGAAGCGAATTTGGAGGTGCGTTTGGTTTCTTTTACGGTCGATCCAGAAAGAGACACGCCCGAAGTGTTGCGGCGTTTTGCGGAGGGGTATGGCGCGGAGCGCGACAAATGGTTCTTCATCACCGGGCCGGGAGAGCAAATGCAAAAATTGGCGAAGGAAGGGTTCATGCTCGCGGCGGCGACCGGAGGCGATGCGGACGAAGCGATCATTCACAGCAATCGTTTCGTGCTCGTCGATCGCGCGGGACGCATTCGCAAGTATTATGACGGTACGGCGGAAGGCATCAATCAGGAAATTTTGCAA
>CAYNDW010000015.1:8971-22673 GCA_964395375.1 uncultured Cytophagia bacterium | reverse complement strand
GGCCGGAGCAATCGTATCCGTGGTCATGCTGCTCGGAATGGCGCTTTGGGTTGACGCAATGTTCAGCAGCGAGTACGGCGAACTCATCGGCTATACCAGCATGATCGTCGCGCTGTCGCTGGTTTTTTTCGGCGTGAAATCATACCGCGACAATTATCTGAGCGGCGTCATCACGTTCGGCAAGGGCTTGCACGTGGGCATACTCATCACGCTCATTGCCGCGGTCATGTACGCCGGCGCTTGGGAAATCGCTCTGCACACCCAGCCTAAGCTAGACAATTTCATGGAGAACTATTCCGCAAAGTATCTCGACAAAATGAGGGAGCGAGGCGCCTCCGAAACCGAGATTCAAAAACAAGCGGAGACTATGGCCGTTTGGACGGAGAGATATAAAAACCCGCTGCTGCGTTTCGGCATGACGTTGATGGAGATTCTGCCGGTGGGCATCATCATTACGTTAATCAGCGCGGCAATTTTGCGGCGAAAAGAAGTTCTACCCGTGGCGGCCCAATCTGCTCCCACGGCGGCATGACTTCAAGCGAATTCTTATCCGCGAGGCCGCGGCGCGAAAATTTTGCCTTTGCCTCAGACCATCTTATGAGTGAGATTGCTTATGAGTTTTGAAAAAATCCAAAAGCGCTGGTTAGGAAATTGGAAGGGCACGAACCTACTGCATTTGAGTTGGCTCACGCCTTCCGATTATCATTCGCCTTCGCACTTAGCGATCACGCCGGTTGCCAACGGCAAATTTCTCATGTTCACATATACCTGGAGCCATGAGAACACGCCGCATGAAGGCTTGCTCGTGCTCGGCTATGATGCAGAGCAAAAAGTCGCGACCGCGGCTTGGCTCGACTCATGGCACATGAGCAACAAGATCATGTCATGTCAAGGCACGATTGAGGAGCGCGGTGAAGTTATCTTGCAGGGATATTATGAAGCCCCGCCCGGTCCGGATTGGGGTTGGCGCATCGTGATTGCTACTTCCGGCGAAGAGTTGCATCTGAAGATGTACAACTGCACGCCCGAAGGTGAGGAAGAATTAGCGGTGCGCGCGGAGTATACGCAGGGTGTATGATCGGGGTTTATTAAAACAAAACTCCCACGAAAGCGTTTGCAGCCTTCGTGGGAGTTTTGTTTTTGCGCGAGCGCAGCGCGGTGAGGCTAAAAGTTGCCGAAGCTGCTCATAATCGTTCCGAAGAAGGCGATGAAGAAAATTAGATACAAGCCCGTGAACACCAAGCCGATGATGATGAAAATTTTTTGAATGAAGAAGTAGCGGCCTTGGCGTTCGAGCGCTTGTTGCAAGGAAGCGAAGTCGCCGCTCGCAACATAGTTTGAAAAGGAATCCGCGGCTTCACGCAGGCGCAGGCCGGAAATGATCACCGGCACGCCGATGATGGCGGTGATAATGCCGAGGCAGGCCAACGCACCGCCGATGATTGTGAAGATGCCGACGAACCGCATGTCGCCATTCAGCTTTCGCATCATCATTTGAAACGCCGGATTGCTGGGACTGATTGAGGCTTCATTCATAAACGGCCCCTTTCGGGATTAAGTGAGACGTTTCCTCATGTGTCATTCTGCAAGAATCTTTTTGCGCGCTGGGAATACTGCCGAGCGCTAAAAAAGATTCCTTCTGCATGACAGCAATGGAGGTGGGCAGTGTAACCTGTTTGTGCTCGTAGTTGTAAAGGCGTGCGCGCGCGGCGCAGGCGTTTTTTATTTTCGCAAATCTTTCAACACTTCGCGCGCGGCATTGTAACCCGGCGCGCCGGTGACGCCGCCGCCCGGATGCGTGCCTGCGCCGCAGAGGTAGAGATTTTCGATCGGCGTGCGATATTGGCCAAAGCCGGCAACGGGCCGCATGAACAGGAGTTGATCGAGGCCCATCTGCCCATGAAATTCGCCGCCTTCAGTGAGCGAGTATTCGCGCTCCCAATCGAGGGGCGTGAGCACTTGGCGATGGAGAATGAGGTCACGGACGTTTGGCGCGTACTGCGCGAGTGTGTTGATGATGTGATCGCCGAGCGCTGCGCGCTGCTCGTCCCAATTGCCTTCGCGCAATTTATACGGCGCGTATTGCATGGTGATCGACATCACATGCTGTCCGCTCGGCGCGAGTGAACTATCGAGGAGCGAAGGAATAACGATATCGAGAGCGGGCTGCGAGGAATAGCGACCATACTTCGCGTCGTCGTATGCGCGTTCGAGATATTCCAAGCTCGGGTTGATAACAATGTGCCCGCTGAGTTGCGCTTCGCTCTCGGCGCTGTTGAAGTGCGGCAAGTCGCTGAGCGCAAGATTGACTTTCGCGGTCGTGCCGCGATAGCGAATGTTGCGCACGCGGCGCACGAAGGTCGGTCCGAAATGCGGCGCGCCGACGAGATCGAAAAACGTGCGGCGCGGATCGGCGTTCGAGATGATCGCGCGCGCGGAAATCTCTTCGCCGGTTTTTAATAAAACGCCGGAAGCTTTTTCTGCTTTATGAATAATCCGCACGACCTCTGCGCTCGTGCGAATCTCCGCGCCGTGGGCTTGCGCGGCGCGCGCCAATGCCGCAGAGAGCTCGCCGATGCCGCCGCGCACGAAGCTGCTCGTTTTGAATCCGCCATTGGCTTCGCCGAGGTAATGATAGAGCAGCATGAAGGCGGTGCCCGAAGCTTGCGGGCCTTGCATGCTGCCCGCGACGCTGGTTGCGCCGAGCACGCCTTTGAGCGCTGCGCCCTCAAACCATTCGTTCAAAAACTCCGCTGCGGTCATGGGCAGCACGCGCAGAAATTCCATCATTTCGTGTTTGCCGAGGTTTTTAATTTTGAGACCGGCGGAAGCCCAGGTGAGCAATTCATTCAAGCCGCTCTGCGCGATATTGGGCGGGGTGAGCAGCAGCAGGCTGCGCAAACCTTCGGCGAGCTTGTTCAGCAAGCGCACGAACGCGGGAAATTTTTCGGCATCGGCGGGGGAGAGGCGCGCGATCTCGGCGAGATTTTTTTGTTCATCGCGCCACAGCGTGAGCGCGGAGCCGTTGGGTTGCGGCGCGAACGCGGCCACGTGGCTCTTCATTAACTGCAAGCCGTGCTGCTCCAATTGCAATGCGGCGATGATCTCGGGGCGAAACAGGCCGGCATCGTGCGCGCCGGTGTTGAATTTGAAGCCCGAAAAAATTTCTTCGGTAGCCGCCGCGCCGCCGAGCGTGTGGCGGCGTTCCAACACGAGCACGCGTTTTCCGGCTTGCGCGAGTGTAGCGGCGGCGACGAGACCGTTGTGGCCAGCGCCGATGAGGAGGGCGTCGTAAGGCATCGGGTCCTTTCAATGATACTTTTAAAATAATTTTCCGCGCGAAGTAGTCCTCGCCCCTTGTGGGCGATTGGCGAGGCCGCGAACTTGAGTGCTTCATCGATGCCCCACAAGGGGGCAGGGCTACAAAAAACTGGTTCGCACTTGCGCTTTTGCTTTTTGAAGTCTGCGAAGCGCTTTGAGTCAGCTCGCTCGAAGAGAGCAGGTCAGAGGAACAAACGGAGAAGAGCCCTCGGTGAAGCAGCGACCCAACAAAAAAGCAAGCTTGATTGAAAAGACGGCCGCGATTACGAGGAACGCAACTCTTTACAGCGTTTCCAACGGCGCAACTTTCGGCACTTCGCCGAGCAAACGCAGCTCACTCATGACGTCTTTGATCTTCTTTACGCTTGCAGGCACGACGAGCACGGTGTCGTTGCCCGCGACGGTGCCGAGAACGTTGGGGTTTTTGAGATGGTCGATGAAAACGCCCACGCCCGCGGCTCGCCCCGGCAGAGTCTTGATGACGATGATGCTTTCGTTCGCCAAAATTTGGACGATCTCTTCGTGCACGACGCGACGAATTTTGCGGCCCTCCGCGACTTCGGGGAGCACGTAGCGAAAGCCGTCGTCTTCGGGCGAACGGAGGATGCGCATTTCGCGCAGATCGCGCGAGAGCGTGGCTTGCGTGACGTCGATGTTGGATTGGCGCAAGATGCGGCTCAACTCTTCCTGGCTCGCGACTCTTTTGCTGGTGATGATTTCGCGAATTAAAAGTTGACGCTGCTGTTTGGTCAGCTTCACGACGGCTCCTTTTTAAGTTGAGCAGGTTGCGAGACGATGGTGCGAGGGAGGAAGCTCGAATTGATTCAGGTGCGGGAAATAATATACCAAAACGCTTGCATTGTCAATGGGATTTTTGAGGTAGCGAAGTGGTACGGTTTGCACCGTCTCTTTCAAACTGTCATTCTGTAAGAATTTTTTTGAGCCCTGGGTACAAATCCCAATAAGCTTTGATTCCAGTGCTCAAAAAGATTCCTTCTGAATGACATGTTTTGAAGTCGTCGCTTGTTCCCTGTGCTAAAGAGTTGCGACCGCTTCGAAAGTGTGTCGCAATTAGCAAATGCTTTCTTGCATCTCGGAGCATTTTCTGTTATATTCGCCGCACTTTAAAACGAAAGGAAACGCTTTCATGCGTGACGATTTGCACAATCAACTCGAGGAACTGTCCCGCCGTGTTGTGGCTGTGCGGGACAGTCTTTGAAGTCCTCAAAAAAGAAAAAGAGATCGCGGAATTAGAAAACAAAACCGCGGCGAGTAATTTTTGGAATGAGCGCGAGAAGGCGCAAGTGATCATGCGCGACATTTCGACGCGGCGCGAATGGGTGGAGGCGTGGCGCAAGCTCGAACGCAAACGCCAAGACGCGGCGACGATGTTGGAGATGGCCGAGGAGGCGAAAGACGACGGCGTCTTCAATGAAGCGGAAACGGAATTACGCGAGCTGCAACAAGCGACCGACACGCTCGAATTTCGCAGCATGCTTTCGGGCGAAGACGACAAACGCGACGCGATTTTGACGATTCACCCCGGCGCGGGCGGGACGGAGAGCCAAGATTGGGCGCAGATGCTTTTTCGCATGTACGTGCGTTGGATCGAGCGCAACGGCTACAAGTATGACATCATCGATTATCAAGCCGGCGAAGAGGCGGGCTTGAAAGATGCGACGATCGAAGTGCGCGGCGAGTATGCGTATGGCTATCTCAAAGCCGAAGCGGGCGTGCATCGGCTCGTGCGCATTTCACCGTTCGATGCGAACAAGCGGCGGCACACGTCGTTCGCTTCGATTTTCGCGTTGCCGGTGGTGAATGACGACGTGAATATCAAAATCGATGAAAAAGATTTGCGGATCGACACCTATCGCGCGAGCGGCGCGGGTGGGCAGCACGTGAATAAAACTTCTTCCGCGGTGCGACTCACGCACGAACCGACCGGCATCGTGGTGCAATGTCAAAACGAGCGCAGCCAATTGCGCAACCGCGAGCTGGCGATGAAGCTGCTTTTGGCGAAGCTCTATCAACGCAAGCGCGACGAAGAGCGCGCCAAGCTGGATGAATTGGAGAAGAATAAAAAGGATATCGGCTGGGGCAGCCAGATTCGTTCGTATGTTTTTCATCCGTACACTTTGGTGAAGGATCATCGCACGGGCGTGAGCACGAGCAGTGTGCAAAACGTGATGGACGGCGATTTGGAAGAGTTTATCAAAGCCTTCTTGATGGGCAAGCGTTATAACAAGAAGGGCGGAGGGGAGCAAGTGGAAGAGTTGGAGATAGAAGAAGAGTAAAATCCATATTTGAGATCGGAGACAAAATTATGAATGCGGTTATCGCAAAAGAATTTCTTGACTCTCACAACGGAGAGCATGAAATCGATGAAGAGGAGTGCTACCGCCTGCACGAAATCCCCGTGACAGAGCGCACTGATTTGACCTATGACGAGGCGTTCGCCATGGGCATCACGGAGCCGTATGAATTGTATGACGGGAGGATCGTATTCAAAATGGCAAATCCTACGCATGCTTATTATCAAACCGAGATCACCATCGAACTCGGACTTTACTTGCGGCAGCATCGCCTCGGCGTGCTCTTCACCGATCTTAATTTGCTGCTCTTTCCCAATGATCGCCAGCACATGCGGCGGCCGGATGTGGCTTTTTATCTCAATGCGCGCGTTCCGAAAAGCGATGAGCCGGTTTCGTATGCGCCGGACTTGGCGATTGAGATTGTCGGGACCAGCTCTGATTTTTTCGAGCTTGTTGAAAAAGCCGATCTTTATCTCAGCAAAGGCAGTCAAGTCGTGTGGATCGTCATTCCGGCGAAAGCCTGCGTGCTCGTATGGAAAGCCGATGGGCGCGTGTGGGAATATCAAACTTTGACGTGCCCGGAATTGCTGCCCGGATGGAGCTTGAACCTCGCCGAGTTTTTCGCGCAATCACAACCCACCTCCGCTGCATGATAAGCGCGGCCCTTTCTTCCAACCACATGGAGTTCCGTTGATTGGTCCCGATACTACATTGATGCCGAACAAACGCGCGCCGCGAAGGGATCAGCACGCCACTACAACTCTTCCTGAAAAATTTTTAGAAGCCCAACGCCCCACGGTTGCCGAGATTGACTTGAGCGTGATCATGCATAATGTGCGCGCGATTCGGCAACACGTGCGTCCGGCGGAAGTCATGGCTGTGGTAAAGGCGAATGGTTATGGCCACGGCGCGATGCAAGTCGCGGACGCAGCGTTGAAAGCGGGCGCAACTTGGCTCGGTGTTGCGCTGTTGGAAGAGGCGATTGCGCTGCGGCACAGCGGCGTCCTTGCGCCAATTCTTGTGTTCGGCGGGTTGTTTGAAAATCAGATCGACTCGTATCTCGCGCACGATTTACAGTTGACGCTGTATGATGCGCGCTTGGCGGAAATCATCTCGCAGCGCGCGCGCGCGTTGGATAAAGTTGCGGCAGTGCATGTGAAATTCGATACCGGCATGGGCCGCGTCGGCGTCATGGCTGAACCGATTGCGTTTTTGCGGCACGTCGCGAGTTTGCCCGGCATTTCGTTGCAAGGTCTCTACACGCACTTGGCCACGAGCGATGAAGCTGATCGCAACTATGCGCAGGCGCAACTCAAACGCTTCCGCGAGATCGTAACGGGCGCGCGCGAGCAAGACCTCGCGCCGCGCTGGATTCACGCGGCGAACAGCGGCGCGATTCTTAGTTTGCCGGAATCTTATTTCAATCTCGTGCGTGCCGGGGTGATGATCTATGGCTATTATCCCAGCACCGAAGTTGTGAAGTCGATTGCGTTGCAGGCGGCCATGCGCATTGTGACGCGCGTGCTTTTTATAAAACGCGTTCCCGCGGGCACGTTCATCAGCTACAATAGAACTTTCCAAACACAGCGCGAGTCTGTGCTCGCGACGCTGCCCATTGGTTACGCCGACGGTTTCTTGCGCCGCTTCTCGAACAACATGAGTGTGCTCATTCGCGGCCGCAAATGCCCGGTGCTCGGGCGTGTGTGCATGGATCAAATCATTGTGGATGTCACGGAAGTTTCCGATATTTCTGCGGGTGAGGAAGGCGTGCTCATGGGCCAGCAGGGCGAAGAAGAGATTTCTATTTATGATTGGTGCGAAAAGTTGGAGACGATTCCATATGAAGTGACGTGCGGGATTTCGTCGCGTGTGCCGAGGGTTTATGTTTGAAGAGGTGAGGGATGAAGATTCGCTTTTTGATGGACGATTACAGCGGCTGCCGCACATTTACAATCATGGTGTGCATGAAGATGAAGTTTATGACGTATTGCACCATCCCATCGAAGACCGTGAAGCGAAAAACGATGCTCGCTCCGCGAGCGGACAAACTCAAGACGGAAGATATTTGCGCGTCATTTATTCGCGCGATCCCGAGCCGAACTCAGTGTTCGTGATTACGGCATACGATCTAACCGGCAAAGCTCTACATGCACTCAAAAGACACAAGCGTAAGAAAAGATTATGAAGACAAGAACGAAGAATCAATTTCCTCCCGGTTGGGATGAACGGCGCGTGCGCGAGGTTCTTGACCACTATGAAAATCAAACCGACGAAGAGGCCGCCGCCGAGGACGAAGCCTTTCGCCGCCGCGAGAAGGAGCTCCGCCGCCAAAATTTGCCCGAAGCCGAGATCGAGGCCGTGCTAGTGCGCGAGGCCAATGAGTTTGCCCGCGCGGGTGAGCCGAAGAGCTTGAAGCGGCGAACGGTTTCACTTTCATTGCCGAACAAATGGCATGAACGGGCGAAGGCGTTAGCTGCGGTTCATCGTTTCTCGGATTATCGCAATTGGCTCGAGCATATTGTAACCGAGCGGCTTGCACTCGAAGACAATCTGCTGCGCAGCTTGCGAAATGGAATAAAAAACAGAAACGGTGATAAGCGCGAGAGCACAAGGCCGAATTCAAAAAGCCCGAGAAGAAGAATAGTCAAAGCTTGAAAGAGGTGAAGCGCCATGTCAGAAATCACTTTGAAAGAGGCGACGAAGCTGCTTGCGGAGATTCGAGCCAAAGCTAAGCCGAAATATTCCACCAATGAAATGGGGCGACGAGGCGAGAAAGTTTATGCCCGAATTAAAGCGCAGTTGGAGCCGCAATACACAGACAAATACGTCGCCATCGAAGTAGACAGCGGCGACTATTTTGTGGATAAAGATTCCACAAAGGCTCTCTTGAAAGCTAGAAGAAGACATCCCAAGGCGATCTTTTATCTCGCTCGCATCGGCCATCGCGCAGCTTATAAAATGACGGGATACGCGCCTTTGTTATGATTCAAAGTTACGTTGACAACAGCTTGCAGCCAAGAGCGCCAATATCTGTGCTGGATAAAAGCGCCAATGATGCGCTGCTCGACGCCGTGGTGGATACCGGTTTTATCGGCGACCTTTGCATTTCCATCCATGAAATTCCGAAGATCAATTTGACTTTTTCGCATAACGGAAAGTTCGAGCTCGGGAATGGCGCCGTAGTCACGCAACCGGTGTATTGGGGCAAGGTTGTTTTTGATAAGCGCGTCATGACGGTCAAAGTTGTTGTCTCGACCTCACGCGATACGCTCATCGGCGCTTCTTTGCTCGCGGATAAAAAGGTGGAGGTTGATTATCCGCGGCGAAGTGTTGTGATCAAATCAAGCAAACCTCGAAAGAAGAAATAAAGCACAACCATGACCACTCCTCACGAAGAACTCAACGCCGTTATGCGCGCGCGGCGGGAGAAGTTTGAACAACTTCAAGCGCTCGGTCTCAATCCCTATCCACACGATTTTCAGCGCACGCACCTCGCCGCGGAAGTGAAAAATAATTTCGACGCGCTCTTTGAAAAAGAAGTCGTGATTGCCGGGCGCATCATGGCGCTGCGGCCCCAAGGCAAAGCCGCGTTCGGACATATCGAGGATTCGAGTGGCCGCATTCAGTTTTATGCGAAGCTCGATTTCATCGGCGAAGCGAGCTATAAGCTCGTCGGCCTGCTCGACCTCGGCGACTTCATCGGCGTGCGCGGCAAAGTGCTCAAAACGCGCACCGGCGAAATCACCGTGCAAGCGGAGTCGCTCACCCTGCTCGCGAAAACATTGCGGCCGTTGCCGATTGCCAAAGAGAAAGTGGAAGAAGGCGAGCGTGTGGTGTTCGATGCGTTCGCGGATAAAGAAATGCGCTATCGCCAGCGCTATGTCGATCTCGCGGTGAATCCCAATGTGCGCGAGGTGTTCGTGAAGCGCAGCCGCATCATCAATTCGATGCGCGAGTATTTGAGCGGGCGCGGCTATCTCGAAGTCGAGACGCCGATCTTGCAGCCGCTGTATGGCGGCGCCTCGGCCAGACCGTTCACGACGCATCATAACGCACTCGACACCAAGCTCTATCTGCGTATCGCCAACGAGCTTTATCTCAAGCGCCTCATTGTCGGCGGCTTTGACGGCGTGTTCGAGTTCGCCAAAGATTTTCGCAATGAGGGCATGGATCGCTTCCACAATCCCGAGTTCACGATGATGGAAGTGTACATCGCGTATCATGATTACTTCTTCATGATGAATTTGGTGGAAGAGATGTTTTGCAAGTGTGTGTCGGATTTGACTGGCGGGTATCAGCTAGCGTTTCAAGGCGCGGAGCTTGACTTCACGCCGCCGTGGCCGCGCTTGCGTTATCTCGAGGCGATTGAAAAAGAAACGGGCCACAATCTTCTCGGCAAGTCCGTGAAAGAGTTGCGAGAGGTCGCGAAAGCGCTCGAAGTCGAGATCGATGCCAATGCAAACGGCGGCAATATCATGGATGCCATCTTCGGCGAGAAAGTCGAGGGCAAACTCATTCAACCGATTTTCATCACCGACTTTCCGATTGAGATTTCGCCGCTCGCGAAAAAGCATCGCAGCATCTCCGGCTTGGTAGAACGCTTCGAGTGTTTTGTCGGCGGCAAAGAAATTGGCAATGCCTTCACCGAGTTGAATGACCCGCTCGATCAACGCGAGCGCTTTATCGAACAAAAAAAGCTTTTGGAAGCTGGCGACGCCGAAGCGCAGCAACTCGATGAAGATTACTTGCGCGCATTGGAATACGGCATGCCGCCAACAACCGGCCTCGGCGTCGGCATCGATCGTTTGGTCATGTTGCTGACCGATCAACCTTCGATTCGCGACGTGCTGTTCTTCCCGCAAATGCGGCTGGAAGGGAATCGTTGATGGTGGATAGTGGATCGTGAGTAGTAAAACACGATCTACGATCCACCACCTACGATCCACGCTTTTACCTATCGAAACTTCAGAGTTACAAAATGTCCTACGAGCTATTCGTCGCGCGGCGCTATTTGCGCTCGAAGCGGCAAGTGAAATTCATCTCGCTCATCACGTATATTTCCATCGCGGGCGTGGCCATCGGCACCGCGGCGCTGGTGATCGTGCTCTCGGTGATGAACGGCTTCGAAACCGAAGTGCGTTCGCGCATCATCGGCTTCGATGCGCACGCGAAGATCAAGACCTATCACGATCAAGGCGTGGAAGATTTCGCGCAAATCACCGAGCGCATTAAAAACGTGCCGCACGTGGTGGCGAGTGGGCCGTACATTCATGATCGCGCGTTGATTCTGGCGAGCGGGCAGGATCGCAAACAAGGCATCGTGGTCAAAGCCATTGATCCCGCTACCGAAGCGCGCGTGACGGATTTGATCAACAACGTGAATTACGGCGCGCTGAATTTGGGTATGGTGGAAAAAGAAGGCGAGCGCGCGTATCCGGGAATCTTGCTGGGCTATTCGCTCGCGGATCGCCTCGTGGTCGGCCTCGGCGATAAAATCGTGCTGCTCTCAGCCGCGGGCTTGCGCGTGGGCGATTTCGGCAGCATGCCCAATGCGATGAACTTTCGCGTGGCGGGATACTTTGAGACCGGCATTTATGATTATGATTCCAACGTCGCCTTCATCGGCATTCCACAAGCGCAAAAGCTGTTCGAGATGGGCAATAAAGTTTCGGGCATCCAGCTCAAGCTCGAAGACATGGATCAAGCAGCGCAAGTGGCCGAAGTGATCAAGAACGAGTTGAAGTATCCGTATTACGTCGAGACGTGGTTTGACGTGAACAAGAATCTGTTCTCGTGGATGCAGTTTGAAAAATGGATTGCGTTCATTATACTATCGCTCATCATCGTGGTGGCCGCGTTCAACATTGTGAGCACGCTCATCATGGTGGTGCTCGAAAAGACGCGCGAGATCGGCATTCTCAAAAGCATGGGCGCGACCAACGCGAGTGTGATGAAGATCTTCATGTTGCAAGGCCTCGTCGCCGGTTTGATCGGCACGGCGATTGGGTTGACACTCGGTTTCGCGCTGTGTTGGGCGCAACGAGAGTTTGAATTTTTCTCGCTGCCCGCGGACGTTTACATCATCAGCGCGCTGCCGATTTTGATCAATCCGCTCGATTTTATCGGCGTCGCGCTCGCCGCGATTTTTTTATCGTTTATTGCAACAGTTTATCCCGCGTATCGCGCCTCGAAGCTCGAGCCGGTGCGCGCGATTCGATACGAATAAAACTTGGAGTAATGGATTGTTGGAGTGATGGAGTATTGTGAAAACCATCACTCCAACAATCCATTGCTCCATCAATCCAATGGCCTCTGTGATGTCCATCCGCAAACCCATTCTCTCCGCCAAAGCGCTGTGCAAGACTTATGTGACCGAAGGCGGTGAGTTGCAAGTTTTAAAAAATATCGAGCTCACGGTTTTCGCGGGCGAGATCGTTGCCGTTGTTGGTCCTTCGGGCGCGGGTAAAAGCACGTTGCTGCAATTGCTGGGCGCTTTGGATCGCGCCACCAGCGGCGAGGTTTTAGTTGGCGGCACCGCTATTTCGAAGCTCAATGATCGCGCCGTGGCGGAGTTTCGCAATCGCCACATCGGTTTCGTGTTTCAGTTTCATCACTTGCTGCCGGAATTTACGGCGCTGGAGAATGTCATGATGCCCGCGCTGATTGCCGGCAAAAACGGTGCGGCTTTGCGCGAACGTGCCCTGGGCTTGCTGCAAGAAGTGCATGTCGAGCACCGCCTGACGCATCGCCCGGGCCAGCTTTCCGGCGGCGAACAGCAACGCGTTGCCGTGGCGCGGGCGCTCATGAACGACCCGCCGCTCGTGCTGGCCGATGAGCCTTCAGGCAATCTCGATCATGCTTCGAGCGAGAGCTTGCACAATTTATTATGGCAACTTAGCCGGCGCGACCGCCGCACGTTTATCATTGTCACACATAACCTCGATTTGGCCAAACGCGCCGATCGGGTGGTGGAAATTTTCGACGGCTGTATCAAATCTATTCAGGAAAGTCAGGGACGCCATGCAATGTCAAGCATGTAAAAAATCCAAGGCCACCGTGCGCTGCACGACGGTGGTCAACAACAAGAAGTTGGAAAATTATCTATGTGAAGGGTGCGCGGAAAAGACCGGTATGGCCAATCCTCTGGGCAATATCCCGGAATTGTTCGGCCATATTATGGCAGGCATACTCGGCGAGGCGCTGGCGACAAAACAAGTGCGCGGCAAAAAACGCCGGACCGGCCCGACTTGCCCGACTTGTGGCATGACGTTCTCGCAATTCGAAGACAAAGGCAAAGCCGGCTGCGCGCAATGCTACCGGGCTTTTTCCGGCGAAATGAAAATTCTCCTGCGCCGTTTGCACGGCAGTTCGCGGCACAAAGGACGCGTGCCCCGCAAACTCGGTCCGGCTGCGGCTAACCTCAATCTGCCGCGCCTGCGCCGCGAGTTGCAGGAAGCGATTTTGCAAGAACGCTTCGAGCGCGCGGCAGAGCTGCGCAATATCATTCGCGCCGCGGAGACGACGCCGGAGGAGGTGAAATAGAAATGCTGCCATCGCGGTTCGACATTTACGTTATGCACCTTTCCCTGCAAAAATGATTGTAAATTGCTGCTTAATACCAATCATTCGAGTGAGAGAAAAAATTGAATATCAAAGCTTTGATCTGGAAAGAAGAGGTCATTGATAAGATCGAGAATAAGCACGGTGTCTCAATGGAGGAAGTCGAAGAGATTCTCAAGCCTGGCGTCATGTATCGTCGAGGGCCACGAGGCAAATCGCGTAAAGGTGAAGATGTTTACAAAGCCTATGGTCAAACCGAAGAAGGTCGCTATCTGTTCGTAGCGTTCATTTACAAGCTCGATCATCGCGCTTTGATTTTGAGTGCGCGTGATATGGATGAAAGTGAACGAGACTTATATCGAAAGGGTTGAAAAATGGCAAAGCCACTTGCTTTTGAAACCGTAGACGAGGAAGTTGAATACTGGGAATCTCACAGCACCGCGCCCCATTGGGAGGAGATGGAGAAGGTCGACTTCGAAATCGATCTACCGCGAAATCTTCTTCAT
>CAYNDW010000015.1:0-8961 GCA_964395375.1 uncultured Cytophagia bacterium | reverse complement strand
ACCGGCCAACTCGCTGTGCGCGTTGTCATGGCGAGTTGGAAGAATCAATAATTCAGTATGTCACCTTTTTTGATGGGCGGCTTGTCGTGATCAGCGACGTGCCGATGCTCCGCTGCCGTGCGAATGGGCATGAATACATGCTGGAAAAAACACTCGATGAAGTTGAGCAAGTCTTGCGTCTAGACAAGGCGCAAAAGCTTCGGCCAACGGAGATGATGCACGTGCCGGTTTTTAAGTTAGGAATGGCGGCGTAGCCAAATAATTGGCGGGAAGTCAACTCATGCCCAAGAACAAATGAAAAGGCTGAAAGCACTCGTTTAACAAGAGACGCAAAATGTGTGAAGAGCTTTTTGAAGAGCTTCTCGAAAGCATAAAACAAGGCGGCGCAATTTTGCGCGGAGAAATGAAGCCGAGTCGCGTCTTTGAGTATAATCACCTCGATGTGCGCTCAATACGAAGCCGTTATGGCTTTGCGCAAACTAAATTTGCCGATATGTTCGGCATCAGCGTTGCAATTTTACGCAATTGGGAGCAAGGTAGATCTCAGCCGGAAGGCGCAGCAAGTATCTTATTGCGTGTCGCCGCCAAGTATCCGAATGCCGTATTAGAAATCGTCAACGAAACGCATGCCGGCGCAAACAAGAAAAACGGAAGAGTGCCGCCTCTAATCGGAAAAAAAACGCTCCGCCACCGGCGTGCTCATGCGAACGCAACGAAATCCTAACGCAACCGACCCTTGCCTCAAAATTATAAAATGAAATCCTCCTCACTCACCATCCCCGATTGGGAAGCCTCGCTTTTAAACTCGGCGCAGCAAGTGCAGAGCTTGAGCTTGACGCTTCCGCGTTGGGTGGAGCAGCGCGGGCCGCATTCGGATATTGTTTTCTCCACGCGCATCCGGCTCGCGCGCAATATGGCCAAGTATTCGTTTCCGTCGAGCGCCGCGACCCCGGAGCTAGCGGCCTTGAGCGATCAAGTTTGCGCCGCGGCTGCGAACGCCAGCGTGTTCGCGCAAGCGCGCTTCGTGGAGATGGATTATCTCGCAGAATTGGACCGGCTCGTGCTGGTCGAGCGGCGTTTGGCGAGTCCGGCTTTGGCGGATCGCAAAAGCTCCGCGGCGCGCCTCATTTTCAGCGCGGAAGAATTTGCCAGCATCATGATCAACGAAGAAGACCATCTGCGCTTGCAGTCTTTTCAATCCGGGCTGGGTGTGCGTGAAGCTTGGCAAACGCTGGAGCGCCTCGATGACGAGTTGAGCAATCATTTGGATTATGCGTTCTCCGCGCAATTCGGTTTTCTCACGGCCTGCCCCACCAATGCCGGCACGGCGATGCGCGTTTCGCTGCTGGTGCATTTGCCCGCGCTGATGTTGCTCGGCGAAATGGAAAAGACCTCGCGCAAATTCGCCAAGCTGGGCTTGACTATTCGCGGTTTTTACGGCGAAGGCACGGAAGTGGTCGGCAACGTTTTTCAAATCTCCAATCAGATCACGCTTGGCTGTTCGGAAGATGACACGCTCAATTTGCTGGAACAAGTCGCGGAGCAGCTCATTCAATTGGAGCAAAAAGCGCGGGAACGCATTCTGGCCGACAAGAAGCTGCATCTCGAAGACAAAGTCTGGCGCACCTATGGCGTGTTGCGTTATGCGCGCAGCCTGAGTTCCCTGGAGTTTTTAAATTTCCTTTCGTTTATTCGCCTCGGGCTCGATCTCAAAATTCTTTCCGGCTGGTCGGAGACTATTTTGCAGGAGCTGATGCTCGTGACGCAACCCGGACATTTGCAGAAGTGTTATAAGGCGAGCCGCTCCTCCGAAAAGCGCGACAAGCTGCGCGCGGAGATTGTGAAGCGCAAGCTCAAGCTGGAAGATTAGACGCACGCGGCCTTGGCGATTTACTGCTTGCGACGCGAAGAGCGCGTGCGATAACCCGTGCCGCAACATTCCGGTTGCGAATCAAGCGGGCGCGCAACATGAATGTTGCGCTACCCCTGCTACCCGAAACTAGTATGAAGCCTCGGCCAAACCGAGGTTGAACCTTCCTCCAAAACTGTGACGATCCCCAATTCTTCTTCGCCCTCTCTGCGCTGGTGGCCGCTCGGATTGATATTGACATGCAGCGGCCTCGGCTTGCTCTTCATCTGGATTTCCGAGACACCTAATCGCCAGGATCAGGTGATGGACACGATGGGTCTTCTCGGCGGCGCGTTGATGCTGGCGTTATTGTGGCTGTTATTATTTTCGCGTTTGTCGCGGCGCAGACGAGGCTACGCGGGCATGGTCTTACTTGCGGCCACGATTGCCGCGCTCGCCTTGTTGCGTTTTCGCGGCTTCAGCGGCGACTTGATTCCGATTGTCGAACTGCGCGAGATTTCGTCTGCGCCGATAGCGCCAGCTTCTTCTTCCCCCCAACAAAAAGACACGCCGGCATTGCCCGAAACGACTGCGAGCAAGATTTCCGCTGAAGCCGCGGTGGCTGCATCACCCAAGCTTGCATCAAGCACACGCGTGCAATATTTCAATTACCCGCAATTTCTCGGGCCGGAGCGCAACGGCAGCGTGGAGGGAATAAAACTCGCGCGCGATTGGAGTGCGCAACCGCCGCGACTAATATGGCGCAAGCCCGTGGGCGCGGGTTGGTCCGCGTTCGCTGTGCGTAACGGCAATGCGATCACGCAAGAGCAACGCGGCGAGCACGAGGCTGCGGTGTGCTATGAACTTACAACCGGCAAAGAGCGCTGGCAACATAGCGACAGCGCGAAATACGAATCACCGCTGGCCGGCAACGGCCCGCGCGCAACGCCGACGATTACGCGCGATCTCGTGTACACGGTCGGCGGAACCGGCAGGCTCAATTGTTTGGAATTGGCTTCGGGCAAGAAACTATGGTCGCATGATTTGCTGCGCGATCATGGCGCGCAGATGAATGAATGGGGCGTGGCGTGTTCGCCGCTGGTGTGGGATAGTTTGCTGATCGTAAGCGTGGGCGCGCCTCAGGGCAAGTCGCTCGTGGCGTATCATGCGAAGACTGGCGCGCGCGTGTGGAGCGCGGGCGATGAGCGCACCGGCTATGGCTCGCCGCTGGTTGCGACGATTGCGGGCGTGCCGCAAATTCTCATCTTCAATCGCGCGAAGATTCTGGCGCACGCAACGGCGAGCGGTGAAATACTTTGGGAGCAAAGCTGGCCCAATGAAACGCAATGCGTCGCACAACCAGTGGTGTTGCCGAATGATCGCGTTTTCGCCAGCACCGGTTATGGCATCGGCGGCAAGCTGTTTCAGATTGCGCGCGATGAACAAGAGTTTTGGCGCAGCACGCTGGTTTGGGAAACGACGAATCTCAAAGCGAAATTCGCCAACGTGGTGGTGCGCGAGAATTTTGTTTATGGTTTGGATGACGGCATTCTCGTATGTCTCGACCTCGACGACGGCCAACGCAAATGGAAACGCGGCCGTTATGGTCACGGCCAGCTTATTTTAGTTGATGACCTTTTGCTCATTCAAGCCGAAAGTGGCGAAGTGTTTTTAGTGGAAGCAAACCCGAACGCGCACGTCGAGTTGGGCAGCATTCCGGCGTTGGAAGGAAAGACGTGGAACAACCCCGCGTTGGCTTGGCCCTATTTGCTCGTGCGCAACGATCGCGAAGCCGCGTGTTATGAACTCGCACCCGCGCGGCCTTTGTGAGGCATGAGAGGTTTTTCAACCGCGGCCGCGCCGAGGTTTTGTTCGCACTCTGCTTGATTTGCAGCGCCTCTTTGAATTTGTCATTCTATAAGAACCTAAATTGTGCACTGGTGCAAATGCCGACCTCCGTCTGATGCTGTAAGCATCAGGCTAAAAGGTGAAAATCGTCTGAAGACGATTGAGACCTATTGCGTGATAGCCCCGCTTGCGGGGCTTGCATCTCCTAGCCTGATGCTTACAGCATCAGGCGGAAGCTGGCGGCAACACGAGCGCAAAATTCAGGTACGCGCTATGCTTGATTTGTAGCGCCCTCCTTGAAATTGTCATTCTGTAAGAAACTTCCCTCGCGCTGGGAAGAGCAGCAAGCACGAGGGAGGTCCTTAGCGGATGACATTTCCAAGAAGGAAAATAACTGCGTGCAATCCCAATGCTTCGGGATTGTTGGAACATGCTTCGTAAAAACGGAGGAAGCCATGCGTCGTCTTCTCTTTGTGCTCGTGTCTTTTTTGCTCGCGGCCAATGCCGAAGCCGGTTATCTCTACAAAGCCATGTTCGTGCGCGCCGCGCCGGGCAAGTTGCTTGAGCTGATCGCGCTCTATAAAGAGCGCATGCCGGTTTATGACGCTGCCGGCGACGAGCGCCCGTTTTGGATGCGCCACAGTCAAGGCGATCAATGGGATTTGATGTTCCTGTTTCCGCTGGAAAGCTTCAGCGCGTATTATGACGCCGGGCGAGTGACGAAGCGCAAAATTGCGGGCGAGCAAGCGCAACTGCCGCAAGCGGAGTTTGCAAAAAAGTTCTATGAATACGCAGCATGGCACGAAGAGATTTTCGTTGATGGCCCGCCGCTCGCGCAAGTGCGGCAGGCCTTCAGCGCCGCTGGCTTTTTTCATGTTGAAATCTTCCTCGCCTTGCCGGGCAAACAGGCCGAGCTTTATAAAGAGCGCGAGATGGAGAATGTCTATTTGAAAGCGCTCGGCCGCCCGGAAAACCTCATCTTCACGCACGAGCAAGGCGCGGCGTGGGATCTCTTCACGATCGGGTTCTATCGAGATCTCAAACATTATGCGGAGAGCGCCGACATTCCCGACGAGAAGGAGGAGGAGGCCGCGAAACGCGCGGGCTTTGCCGGCGCGAATTTTATCGGCACATATTTGCGCACGCTCATCACCCAGCATCACGACACGCTCGCCGGCGCGGTGAAATAAACCCGTTAAGAGTTAGTTTGTAAGCGCCACGCCAAGTGCCGCGACATTTTCTACTCGGAACACAAAATAGGTCACACTTCCGGCCCCTAGTGCTGTCATTCAGAAGGAATCTTTTTAAGCACTCGGCAGTATCTCCCGCGAGTAAAAAGATTCCTCCTGAATGACATGCGAGAAGGGAAAGTGTAACCTAGATCTCGCTCCGAGTAATATGTCGCGATACAATCTCACCCCCCAAAGAGTATAATCCGCACGCATGAATCAAATTTTTAGTAGCGAGATTTTTCCGGCATAAACCACTTCCGGCGTGAGGCCCGTATGTCGAAAGCACAGGTGCAATACGACGTCGATTATCTTGTCATCGGCTCCGGCTTTGGCGGCTCGGTTTCCGCGCTGCGCCTGGCGGAAAAAGGCTATAAGGTTTTGGTGATGGAAAAAGGCAAGTGGCTCACGGCCAAAGATTTTCCCAAGACGAATTGGAATTTGAAAAAATGGCTGTGGTTGCCCGCTCTGCGTTTCTTTGGCTTGTTCAAACTCACTTACTTTCGTCATGTCACCGTGCTCTCCGGCGTGGGCGTGGGCGGCGGCTCGCTGGTTTATGCGAACACGTTGCCTGTGCCTAAGAAAAATTTTTTCCGCGCGGAAAGTTGGGCGCACTTGGCCGATTGGGAAAATGAACTCGCGCCGTTTTATCAAACCGCGCTTGCCATGTTGGGCGCCGCGCCGAATCCGCGTTTGGAAACGGGCGATCTCGCGCTGCAACAGTTAGCGCATGAGCTGGGCAAAGCCGAGCACTTTCATCCCACCAGTGTCGCCGTGTATTTTGGCAAGCCCGGCGTGACGGAGAGCGATCCCTATTTCAACGGCAAAGGCCCGAGCCGCACGGGCTGCAGCTTTTGCGGCGGCTGCATGCTCGGCTGCCGCCACAATTCGAAGAACACGCTTGATAAAAATTATCTGCATCTCGCGCAGCAGCTCGGCGCGCGCATTCAAGCAGAAGCGGAAGTTTATGATGTCGCTCCGCTCGATCAACACCATGGCGCCACGGGCTATCGCGTGAAGTGGCGCTCCTCGACGGCATTTATAACCTCCCGCTTAGTCCCCCTTCGAAGGGGGAAGAGCGGCGAATACATCGCGCGCTGCGTCATCTTCGCCGGCGGCGTGTTGGGCACGGTGCAATTGCTTTTGCAGTTGAAACAAAACTCTCTGCCCAAACTTTCCGAGCACGTCGGCGCAAACATTCGCACGAACTCGGAAAGTTTGATCGGCGTCACGACGTTTGACAAGCAAAAAGTATTTTCGGAAGGCGTGGCGATTGGATCGATCTTACATACGGATGAGCACAGCCATTTGGAGCCGGTGCGTTATTCTCCCGGCTCGGGCGCGTGGCGTTTGCTTATGTCGCCGCTCGTGCATGGCAAGAGCGCGCTCACACGAGCCGCGCGCATCCTCGGCGATGTGCTCGCGCATCCCATTGCAAACTTCAAAGCTTATTTTGTGGATGATTGGGCGAAGCGCACACAGGTTTTGTTGTTTATGCAAACGCTGAACAGCACGCTGCGCTTCTCGCGCGGAATGGTGGGGATGAAGTCGAAACTTGAAAAGGGAGTCGCGCCCACCGCCTTCATCCCCGAAGCCAAAGATTTGGCCGAGCGGTATGCGAAAATCGTGAACGGCAAACCGACCGTGCTCGCCACGGAAACGCTGCTCGGCATTCCGACCACCGCGCACATTCTCGGCGGCGCGGTCATGGGCCGCGATGCCACCGAAGGCGTGATTGACAAAGACAATCGCGTGTTTGGTTATGAGAACATGTACGTGTGCGACGGCGCGATGATCTCCGCCAATCCCGGCGTGAATCCTTCGCTCACGATTTTGGCTTTGACGGAAAGGGCAATGGGCAAGATTGGGGGCAAGGGCATTGAGCAAAGGGACGCCGCATGAAAAATTGTAGAATAATTTAAGGGCAGAATGATTTCAAACCATTCTGCCCTTAATCATTCTGCCATGTGAAACTAAGAAAGAATCCTGCTATTTCCCCTTTGGCGGCGGGATTTCTTCAAACAATTCTTCGGTGATTTGCTCGCGCCGAATCAGCATGGTTCCTCGCAACAAGCGCCAAAAGCTGAACTGTTCTTGGCGCGGCGGGCATTTCTTTTCTTCCTCTTGTAATGTCGGCGCTACCTTCGCCACGACAAAAGCGATGATCGCAGTGAAAACGACGATGATGAGAGTGAGAGCAGAATCGTTCATAACGCCTCCGGTGTAGGAGTCTTCAAACCACTGTGGACTGTGCTACTGTCCATGACGCCTTCACGTAAGGGTTTCTCACAAGAGATTTGGGGCGGGCAAAATTTGGGGTGAGACTATTTCCCCCACAACAAACTCCGGCTGAACGTGCGTGACGCGCGCAGACACAAGCTGATTGTCAGCCACGCCCTCGCCGCGCAACGCGATCTTCACATAATTGTCCGCATACCCCGCCCAGCTTCCATCGGCTTCTTGTTCTTCCGTTAACACCCGCAGCGTTTTGCCCACGAAGCGTTCGTAGAACAATTGTTTCTTTCGTTCAGAAAGTTCGTGCAAATGCGCGCTGCGTTTCTTTTTCTTTTGGGATGAAAGCTTGCTCGCGAGTTTCGTGGCTGCGGTACCCTCGCGCTCGGAGTAGGTGAAGACATGCGCATAAGCCAGCGGCGAGTTCATGAGCAAATCGCAGCTTGCCTCGAACGCGGTTGCAGTTTCATTGGGGAAGCCGACCATCATGTCGGTTGCGATGAGCGCGTGCGGCATGCGCTGCTGCGCGTGTTGAATAAAAGCTTCATACTCTTTGCGGGTATAAAGCCGCTTCATCGCCGCGAGCACAGCGTCGTCACCACTTTGCACGGGAATGTGAAGATGCGGGCAGAGCGCCTCGGAGTCGGCCATGAGTTCGATCAACTCCAACGGAAGCGTAGTCGGCTCAATGCTGCTGAGGCGCAAGCGTTTCAAAGCAGGAATCGTCAGCAGCATTTTAACCACGTCGAGGAAAGCTTTATCTTCGAAAGCATACGTGCCGAGATTCACGCCCGTGAGCACGAGTTCTTGATGGCCCGCGTCAATGAGTTGCATGGCCTCGCGTTGAATATCCCAAAACGCGCGCGAACGCGCCCGCCCGCGCGCAAACGGAATCACGCAGAAGCTGCACATGAAATTGCAGCCGTCTTGTATTTTGAGATTGGCGCGCGTGGTGGGCGACGCGATTGCTCCGAGAGCAGTCGGGGCGATGGTGAAGGGCTCTTTGTTCATGCGCGAGCGCACGATGCGTGGCGTCGGCGACTTCAACGGCTCCTCAATCAAGTCGAGCACGCGCAGCTTGTCTTGCGTGCCGACGATCAAATCGATGCCCTCAATCTGCTTGAGCGCCTCGGTTCCGATTTGCGCATAACATCCGACGACTGCCACGAACGTGTTCGGATTGCGGCGGAGCACTTGCCGCACAAGCTGCCGGCATTTGCCGTCCGCGCCTTCGGTGACCGTACACGAATTAATCACGCACACATCGCTCGCCGTGCGCTCATCGACGATGTCATAACCCCGCGCGCGAAAGCGATTCGAGATGAGCGCGGTCTCCGCTTGATTCAAGCGGCAGCCGAGCGTGTGGAAGGAGGCTTTGAGGGACATGGTTGAAAATTTATTCACACCGGAGATTTATTGCTGTCCGAGTTATCTGAGAAGCACCGGCAATACTTTTGGCAAAGTAAAACCCTTCTCTAAATATTCGGCTTTGTCTCGCCCAATTTTGACGATTTTGCCCATGCGCGCTTTCAAGGGCAACTGTTCGTCCACAATGAACAGGCTCACGCGGCTTTCTTCCGCATGGGATAGCTTTTTTGCACGAGCCGGGCCGCAAAGCGAACGGCCTCTTCAATCGCCGGCCCTTGCAAGCGCGGCCAGTTCTGCAGGATATCTGCAATCGAATCACCCATAGCGAGATAGGTGAGAACGGTTGCGACCGGAATGCGCGTGCCTTTGAAGGTGAGCTTGCCGTATCCCCTCGGTGAACCCATCTATCTTCTTTCGATTTGGATTTGTACCGTA
>CAYNDW010000014.1:0-22885 GCA_964395375.1 uncultured Cytophagia bacterium | reverse complement strand
TAAAAGCGCCAATGCGAAATTTCCTCGGCGGCCATTGGCGCGATGAATGGCCACAGGAATGAGCAACGTTGCACCAATGCGCGCGCCGAGTTCAGTTCCCTCAAACTGGTTTCGCTCATGGCGAGAGTCGCCGTGCAATCTGATCGCCTCGGCCACGAATCCGCCGCCATAAGTTCCGACAATGCCGCCGGCGATTCCCGCACCGAGCAACCCAGGTAGAGGATTGGGTCGAAAAGCATCCCGTTGCTTTTTCTCCGGTACATGCTTTTGTGTAACGAGACTGTCGTTGGCAGATGTGAGCCGACTCGTATCGGCAACCACTCTCCGTGAAGCGATCTCCGGCAGCCGCGCGCCGCATGCGCCGCAAAACTTGCTTGCTGTAAGTTGAGCCGCGCCGCAGTAGGCGCAAGCGCGGTTCTGCACCGATTGAACTTCTTGCGCGAACAGCGGCGCGGGCGAAAACATTTGCAACGCTACCGTTGCGAGCAGCACGAACAGCTTTCGAGTGAGTTTGGCATCCATGCTTATCCTCTCTTTCATTGACACAGATTTTTCAGAAGCTCATTCGCCCGCCGGAAAAATACTAAGTGACCAATCAATTTGAGAGACCACGACAATGATGGCTGTGTCGATGATCGCACCGATAGCAAGGCCGATTGATGCGCCGTTCTTCTGCACCGGCATTTCTATATGATGCACGTCGTTTATCGCAACGTTGATTTTTCCCACGCCCTCGTCGAGTGCGATTGCCGACATGACGGGAACGCGGCCTTCGCGCATCAGCCGATCGATATGCTCTCCGGAAAGCGCCGGGCTCTGCTCGCCGGCCATTTGCACAACGAGGTTAATGGCTACACGGGACAGAACCGTTGTCCCTTTCAGCGTGATTAAAATGCGATCCTGCTCGAAGCCTTCAAACGTGCCCTCCAAGTTTTTATCAAACCCCTTGAAAATCACTTTGGTGATTTGCAGGCGGACGGTTTCGCCCAATGCGGGCAGAACATTTTCCGGCTGGTTTTGCGCGCGCGTTTGCGCATAGCGCGGCGCATATTTCTCGAAGGGCATGCGCGCTAGGCCGGAGTATTTTCCTTTAATCCGGCTTCCATCCTTGAGCACCAGCGTGCAGGTCGCGCCGGGTTTGAGCGCGCCCACTTGCAAAGCGGAAGAAGTTTTCGTGTTCGGCTTCGAAGCATCGCTCAAAGCGCCCAGACCGCCGAACATAACGGTGCAGCCATTGAGCGCGAACGTTGCGACTGCGAGTAGCATCACGGCGAAAGACGATATGGCTCGATTCGTTTGCATAATTTTCTCCAACTTATTTTACCGCGGTGAGATACTCCGGCTCTTGCTCGGGAAATTGTGCGAAGGGTTTCAACGCCGAAAAGTCGTGGTTCCTCCGTGAATAGATGGTTCTATCCTCTTCTGAAGCAGCGAATTCGGCAAGGCCCCCTAACACCATTCCTGCAACTCCTCCCAAAACTCCGCCTAACATCGCTTTTGCTCCGGAAGTAAATCCTAGACACGGATTCAAGTAACCCTTATCGCACGGGGGATCATCGCCGGCGGAACTGCCGATGACCAAGCCAGCTCCTACGCCGATTACTAAACCCAATCCAACTCCCACGCCTTTTCCGGATTTGCCTTTGACGATCACGCGCTGGAGGTCCTGATTCTTGACAACGATGATGCCGGCCGCACGCGCATCAAATTTCTTTCCTTGAGCTTCTTTGGTCGAAATGACCAGCGCGCTATCGCGCACCGATAAAAGGCGACCGGCAATTTTCTTTTGATTGTTAAGAAACAAAACCACGCGCGCACCTTGAGCAAAAGCTTGGCTCAGTGACAGCGCAAGCAAGGCAGCGATAAAGGCCACAGTGAAAAGTTTTTTGGACACAACAGGCTCCTTTCATTAGGTTGCCGCATTAACCAGCAAAGTTTCGCTTAACGCGCACTGCCGAGCAGCGCACTTGTTTCTCGCACCATAATGAGTCAAAGCCGGTGCCAAGAATTTTTGGCGAGCAGCAATGCGGTTATCTCGTGATGAGATGGAGGTTTAGAGTGATTGATCTTTTTGCTGGAAGAGGCAGGAAATCGCAGGAGAAATGCGCAGGAATCTGCGCGGCGTTGCGGAGCTTGTTTTTATGAAGACTCGTTGCGAAGAGATTTGCGCGGTGGCGAAGGGTGAGAGGCGATGAGTGATGAGTGACAGGTGTCAGGTGAAAGTCAGCGAGTACTTTTCTTCTTTCGGCCATTGTTTCGAAAACTCGAAAATCCGCATGGCGCAATCAAAGGCCAACTTATAGACGCGCAGCTCTCTGTAACTGGCAATGATCTCGTACTCCGCGGGTTTACTCTCAGACCGACTTGGTTGCGAAGAACCCATTTGCCCGACTGTGCTCATGGCCGATCTCCTTTCTATGCTTTTACAATTTAGGCCCAATTGTTTTTATCGCATATCTCTTTTCGCCCTTCGCCTTTCACCCTTGCGCCTTCACAATCCCCAACTTCTCAAGCTTATAGCGCAGCGCGCCCTCGGAAATCTGCAACACGCGCGCGGCTTTTCTTTGGTTCCAATCGTTTTCGTTCAAGGCTTGGCGAATGAGTTGTTCTTCATAATCCTCGAGACTCTGTTGCAGCCCCTTGTGAAGCGGCGGGGCATCATATTGGGTGCAATTTTCTTCAGCTCTTTTTGAAATTCCGCCGGCAGCAGTTGCGCCTCGAGCACCTTGGTTTCGGGAGCGGCGAGCGTCACCAAGCGTTCGACAAAATTTTCCAGCTCGCGGATATTGCCGGGCCACTTGCGCCGCTGCATAAATTGGAGCACCGCGCCTTGAAACGAATCCGCTGCTTTGCTTTGCTGCCGAGAAAATTTCTGGAGAAAATAATTCGCCAGCAAAGGAATGTCTTCACCGCGCTCATTCAAGCTCGGGACGTTAAGGGGATAGACGTGCAAACGATAAAACAGATCTTCGCGAAACTTTCGTTCTTCAATCAGCTTGCGCAACGGCGTGCTGCACGCGGCAATGATGCGCACCTCCACTTTGCGGGGCCGGTTGCTGCCCAGCACGCGAATCTCGCCCTCTTGCAACACGCGCAACAGCTTGGCTTGCATATCGAACGGCAGGTTGGCGATCTCGTCCATAAACAGCACGCCGCGATCGGCTTCTTCGAACAAGCCTTTGCGGTCGCCGGTCGCGCCGGTAAAAGCGCCTTTAACGTGGCCGAACAATTCGCTCTCCAACAAATTTGCGGGAATCGCGCCGCAATCGAGGGCGATGAAGGGCTGATCGCTGCGGCCACTGAGGCGATGAATCGCGCGCGCAATCAACTCCTTCCCGGTGCCGCTTTGGCCTTCGAGCAACACGCGCACCTCGCAGCGCGCCGCGGCTTCGAGGCCTTGCAATAACTCCACGAACTTCTTGCTCTTGCCGAGTAGCCCTAAATTTTCATACTTCGCCAACAAGGCGGCTTCCGGCAAGGGCGCGGCAAAGTACTCCTGAATTTTTTGCACGTTGCGCAGGAAGGGCGCCGCTAGCGCGGCCAGCTTTTCCAAATACGAAAGCTCCGCGGCGCTGAACTCTCCGTTTTGGGTATGATTGAGCAGCAGCAACGAGCCGATGGTCGTGCCTTCATTCCGCAACGCCACACACATCGCGGCTTTGATCGGCAAATCCTGAAAGCGCTTTTTGCCGAAGCGCGAATCTTCTTTAATGTTCGCGCTGAGCAGCGCACGGTTGTTCTTCATCACCCAGCCGCTGATTTCTAAATGCGCCGTGTGATAGCGCGAGGCGTGGCCGCCGTGACCGCCTTCCTTGAAAATCGTCTTCACGGTTTGGTGCGTTTGCGGATTGAGCATCATGATCAACGCCGTCTCCGCGGGCAGCAAGCTTGCGGCTTGTTGCGCAACCACGCGCAGGATTTCGTTGAACTCGTTTTGTTGGCCGAGCACCTGGACCAGTTCGAAGAGCCGCTCCAGCTTGTCGTGCTCGTGCGCGAGCGATTCGGTCGCCATACTTCGGTCTCGTGAAAAAGTTCGTTTGCGATTGAAAGCGGAATCGGTTAGATTTCTTCAAGAAAACAACAGCGGGCGTCTTTATGATCGGGCCGCCGATTCAAGTGAAGCCTAGCTCCGCCCGCGAACATGGAACTTTGAAACTCATCAAATCCGGTGACGCGCCATGTCGCAAAATCATAGTATCGTCCACGCCGCGGAAGATTTGATCCAAGAACAATTTGAACTCGAACCGAGCCTCGAACAAGTGATCTGGATCAATTCAGACATGACAACGGAAATTCGGCTCTTGGAAATCAATCCCGAGACTCCTGCCACGGGATCCGTTCTAGCGTTTTATTTTCCTCCTTATCAAGAATTTCTTTATGCCACGCATATCGCCGAGATCAGGCCGGAGGAATGGCAAAACATTCTACGCCACGAAATTCCTTTGCCCGAGGGATGGACATTAGACAATTACAAAGCGTATGCACGAGAGATGGTCACTGTATGAACGAGCGACAACGTTGGCAGATAGCTTTCTTGCAGCAAGCGAAATCTGATTGGGAGGCGTTTCAAAGAACACGTCAAGCGGATTGGCCAACCTGTCATCGCTTGCTCTTTTTGCAAATGGCATCGGAAAAACTAGGCAAAGCCGTATTGATTGCCGGCCCTTCACGATTGGAAACGATCACGCAGAGCCACGCGGCGTTTCTCATGTTCATGCGAATTGCCGGCAACAATCGAAAATTTCAAAACCTGCTGGGAATGAAAAAATCCCAACAAAGAGCGCAGTTTAAAACGTTATTGCCGCTAGCTCATGAGATTGAGCGATTAGCGCCGACGTTAGCACAAGGCGGCCCCAATCCGGAGTACCCCTGGCAAGATACCTCAGGCGATATTTTTGCGCCAACAAATCATCCTTTTCCATTGATTCAACGGCTGCATCAAACTCCCCAAGGCATTCAATTGCTCAAGTATGTTGAAATTTTCCTAAAACGTTTCGAAGAGCTTTTCATGTAACTCCCGTCATCGTCACGCCAACCTCCCGCGCGCGGCGATCGAAGAATGCAAGACGAGCGCGCACCTTTCTCGCCTCAATCTTCCTCCAACCCCACCTTCCGCAACAACTCCGCAAAACGCGGATCGGAACGCAAGCCCTCCACGAGCGGCTCCACTTTGAGATAAACGAGATAGTTCGCGCGCTCGACGCGAGCCTGCTCCAAGTATGCGAACACGCGCTCGTGTTCGCCGAGGCCGAGATCGACGAGCGCAAAATACACTGCGGCAGCTTGCGGTTGCAGCGGCGTGTTTTGCAATTGCGCGAGAATCGCCTGCGCCTCCTTTTTATTTCCCGCAGCGGCATGCGCATATCCCAACAGCGCGAGCACAAGCGGATTTAGAGGCGCGCGGCGCGAGGCGTTTTGCAATTGCGTGAGCGCCTCTTCGAAACGCCGCTCATGCGCGTAAACCACGCCGAGCTGAAGCTGCGCCGCGACGAAGTTCGAGTCCATTTCGAGCGTCTTGCGCAATTGCGCGATCGCCTCTTCCGGCTCGCGTTTATAATACCACAGCATGCCCGCCGCGGTGTTGACGATGAGCGAGAGCGGATCCAACTCTTGGGCAAATTTGATTTCAGCTTGCGCTTCCTCAAACCGCCCCCATGCCGCCAACAGATGCGCATACCAATGATGCGCGACCGCATAGTTGGGGTTCAACGCGATCGCGCGCTGAAATTCCCGCTCCGCGCCGGCCCAGTTCCATTCATACGTGAAGAGAATGTTCGCGTGCGCGGTGTGCGCTTCGGCGCATTGCTCGTCGTGCGTCAGTCCCTTTGTAGCCGCGGCCATGGCTTTGGTTGCGGCTTCGCGGCCCGGCAATGCGCCATATTCCACGGTGCCCAAAACCGAATACGCGTCCGCCAAACCTGCGTAAGCGAGCGCGTAGCTCGAGTCGTGCGCAATCGCCTGCTCGAACTGTGCGATGCTCTTCTGCAAGTCCGCGGCCGTGCGCTTGTTCCAAAAATAGCGGCCTTTCAAATACGCGGTATAGGCCGCAAGATTTTCAGTGGCTTTGCGCGCGAGAGATTTTTTTTCGGAGGGCGGCAGCTCGGCTTGCAGCGCTTCGGCCACGCGCTGCGCGATGTCGCTTTGAATGGCAAAAACGTCCTTTAGCTCGCGATCATAATCGCGCGACCAAAACGGTTCTTCGCGGCGCACGTCGATGAGTTGCGCGGTGATGCGCAGTTTGCCGTTCGCCAGGCGCACGCTGCCTTCGAGTATCGTTCCCACTTGCAGCTCGCGTCCGATCGCGGCGATGTCTTTGGTTGCGCCTTTATATCGCATCACGGAAGTTCGCGCGATAACGCGGAAGCGAGCGATCTGCGAGAGCGTGGAGATCAACTCTTCGGTCAAGCCCTCGGCAAAGTATTCGTTTTGCGGATCGGAGCTGATGTTGAGCAACGGCAGCACGGCGATGCGATGGCGCTCGGGCCAAAGCGTTGCTTCTTGCGCTTGCGGAAGCCGCCAAAGGACAAGCCCGATTCCAAGCAGCAAAACGAGGATCGCCGCAATGCTTATGAAGCGGAGCCGGCGATTATCCCAATGCCGCGCGGCCATGGCCTTCTGCTTTTCACGCTCAAAACGAGTTGCGCGCTCCGGTGTGCTCGCCTGCAAATCCGCCAGCAATTCGGCCGCATCTTGATAGCGCGCGTTCGGATCTTTGTGCAACGCTTTTTCCACAACGCGCTGCAAGGCCGGCGGCGTCTCCGGCCGTAACATGTGGAGCGGCTCCGGCGCTTCATTCAAAATAGTGTAGATCACCGCGGGCATCAACTCTCCCTTAAACGGCAATTGCCCGGTAAGCATTTCATAGAGCACAACGCCGAGCGACCAGATATCCGTGCGACGATCAGCCGCTTCGCCGCTCGCCTGCTCCGGCGAGAGGTATGCGGTCGTGCCCATGATCACGCCGCTTTGGGTTAGCTCCCGTGCGCCAACCAACTTCGACAGACTAAAGTCAATGATCTTGACCGCGCCGTCTTCTTGCACGATGATATTCGAGGGCTTGAGATCGCGATGAATGATGCCTTTTTCATGCGCCTTTGCCAAGCCTTGCGCGACTTGAAGCGCAATCGCAACGACACTGCTTACTGCTAACTGATCCCCGGCTATTTTCTTTTTCAGCGTCTCGCCCTCGTAGTAGGCCATGCAGATAAACATTTGGCCGCTCGGGGTCTCGTCGATTTCATGAATGGTGCAGAGGTTTTGATGATCGAGCGAAGAGGCGGTTTGCGCTTCGTAAATAAAGCGTGCGAGGGCTTCTTGATCGCGGGTCAAGTGCGAGGGCAGGAACTTCAAGGCGACCGGGCGTTTGAGTTTGCAGTCTTCCGCTTTGTACACGACGCCCATCCCGCCTTCGCCAAGTTTTGCGAGAATCTTGTAGTGGGAGAGGGTTTGGCCGATCATGGCGCTGCTCAGTTAGGTTGTGAGGCGGCTTAAAGAGTAGACTTTTTTCCGAAAATGCAAGCCTCGTATTTCGCGCGCGGCAAGCGCTGCAAGATTGGTTGAGAGTTTTTTTGTGGTTTCGGTATCTTTCGGGATAAGAGGAACATCACGCAATCCAACGTTGCATTCAAAAAGTAATCGTCTCGATTCAGGAGCCACTATGAATCTATCCGGCAAAAGAGGAGCGCCCGAGAGCGGGGATGCTCTCGCACCTGCGGCACGTATGGTTTTGTCCGTTGTCGTTACCGGATTTTTCGCGTTCGCACTCGAATACACCGGCGCGCATGTTCTGCGTGCTTATTCTTATTCCAGCCCGCTCATCTTTTATGGCGTCATTGCGATTTTCGCCTTGGGCTTGGGAGCAATTCTCGCGCTACTGCGCCATTCCTCCGTAGTTATGCTGATGCTCGCGGTGGGCGGAGTGGTTTTCTTTGGCGAGCTTTATAATCATTATCACTTCATCATCTGGGATTTTGCCAACGGTGCTTATGTCAACATTGGATTGAAAGCGCCGCGTTTTTGGGAAGTACGGGAGGGCTGGTTTTTCGGCGTCACGCATCCGTTGCTGATCGCGCTGTTGAGCGGAGCGCTCACTGCGCTCCTCGTTCCGGCCTCGGTGTGGACGCAAAAAATTATCACACGTATCTCAAATGCGAAGCACGGTTCGGCACGCGAAGAAGACGTGAGTTCTTTTAAAAAATTCTCCGCAACTGCGAAACCCCTCGCAGCGAAACGCGATTTTGGTTTTTTCTATCTGCGCGTCGTCTTCCTCGGATATGGAATCTATTTCTGTTATCTCGTCACCGCCATATTGGTCAACGGCCGCGACTTGCCGGTGATGGCAATGTATTTTCTCAATCCGGCGCAAACGCTGAATACTTTCGCGAAGCTCATCTTGATGCTGTCCGTTGCCAACGTTGGCGCGTTCAATCAAAATATTCGCCGCGAAGCCGTGATCGCCGTAGGAATTGGGCACGCGGTTTCCGTGGGGGCCTCGCTTTGGTTTTACCTCGGCTTTCCGCCCAACCCCGTCTTCCCGGAGCATCATCCTTTCATGTTGGCGAGCATCATCGCCGACGGGTTGATCGTCGTGATCGCGCCCTTCTTGATTTTCATCCGCCCGACCCTCGCGCGCAAATCCATCGCGGAGGAGTTTGAATCGCGCGCGCACCCCTCGATTTTGAACCGGAAGATCTATCTGATTCTCGGCGTCATGTGGCTGCTTTACTCCTTGGTCATGGCTTGGTTGCGCCTCTCCGCCGATCCCAACGCGATGCTCGGCGCCATTTTTAGCGGCCCCGATCCGCTGGTCAGCAACAGCTTGACCAAGTACATTACCCTCGTCACGCTCGGCCTCTTGCTGTTTGCAAATCCGGCGGTGCGCAAATATTTTTTGACCGTGCTGGCGGTGGCATTTTCGGTAACCGTGCTGGCGGGGCTCTTCTATAGCTTGCAAGGGAGCACGATGATTATTACGCGCACGGGCGGTTTCGTCACGGTTCCTGGAATCATCGCGCTGCAACTTTTAGTTGAAGGAGGAATTCTTCTTCTCGTCTTGCGCTTGCGGCGCATTGAGTCGGCGGGCAAAGCTTAGATTTTTTGCGCTTAAAAAAAACTTTCGGTGTCCTTATTGATGTGTGGCGAACTTTCATTTTATAAGATGAAGAGGATGGCATGAGTCCGGATATTTTCAGTGCCGACGAGCCTTCGTTTGTTGAGCCGTTGCAGAGAGCGGGGGAAGCGCTGCGCAATGGGGCCGGTGATGAAATCGAGAGGCGCCTGCATGGGTTTCTCGCGGAAGTCGTTAAGCTCGCTCCTCAATCTTCTGAGGAAGCGGAGTCTCGCTCTGCACAAAATGGAGCGCCCCCCTCCGACGTGCGCAGGACGTGGAAAAATTTCAGCGCAACGCAAATGGCGCAGCCGCTGCAATATCACCGTCCGCAAAGCCTGGACGAGCTTGTCGCCGTCATTCAGCGGGCGGAAAAAGAAAAGCAAACGATCAGAGCCGTGGGCTCCGGACATTCCCACTCCGATGTCGCCGTAGCCACCGATTTTTTGATTGACACGCACGGCTTGCATGAAGTGCTGACGCTCGACACTTCCGTTCTAAAAGACGGCGTCGATACGGCCATGCTTTTTCAAACGCAATGTGGCATCACAATTCATGATTTAAATATTGCGCTGGAGGAGGCCGGCCTTGCGCTTCCCAATATGGGCGGCTACACCGGACAAACGATTGCCGGCGCGATCTCCACCGGCACGCACGGCTCCGGCATTTCACTCGGGCCGCTGGCCTCCTTTGTGGAATCCCTTGAGCTGGTTTCCGAGAGCGGAAAAATTTATCGCATCGAGCCGGGCAACGGCCCCACCGAGCCGGCGAAATACCGGCTGAAATTTCCCAACGTCACGCTGGTGCAGAATGACGATTGGTTCCGTTCGGTCGTGGTCAGCATGGGGTGCATGGGAGTTATTTACTCGGTCATCTTGCGCGTTGTCCCAAAATTCTGGCTCTCGGAGACGCGCACGTTGAGCACGTGGGGCCTCGTCAAAGAGGAATTGCGCGCGGGCAAGGTCTTGCGTGAAAATCGTCACTACGAAGTGATTGTGAATCCCTATCCGATCAAGGGCAAGCATTCGTGTCTGGTCACCAAGCGCAATCTCAGCGGGAGGCCGGTGAACCCGGATTATGATCGCGCGCATCGCATTTTTTTTTCGCAACTGCTCGCTTCGATTCCAGGCTTGGGGAACGCCCTGAAATTTCTCTTTGGCCAATGGCCGGACTTGACGCCGAATATCATTGCCGGCGCGATGAAGGGATTGCAAGACGACATTTACACCGACGTCAGTTATAAAGTGTTCGATCTCGGCCCGGCCAACAAGATCAGGGCTTATGCTTCGGAGATTGCTTTGCCCATGACGACATATCTCGATGCGGTGGAGAAAATTTTTGAAGTGGCGGAAAGCATGCGGACTGTGGGAAAGGTTTATCTAACCTCTCCGATATCCTTGCGCTTCGTCAAGGCCTCGGAGGCTTATCTCGCGATGATGCACGGCTATGATACGTGCATCATCGAGTTCCCGATTGTTAGCGGCACTTACGGCGGCTATGAGATACTGAAGAAACTCGAATATGCGTTATACGAATTTTCCGGGCGGCCGCATTGGGGCATGATCAACTATATCAAGGGCGCCGATCTCATGCGCCGGATGTATCCCGAGTACGAGAAGTGGGTCAATGTCCATCAGCAGTTGAATCGCAACGGAACCTTCGACTCCATTTTTGCGGAGCGCCTCGGGTTATCACAGCAGCAATTTCATCCGGCGTCGTAAGAGAGTTCTCTCGGCGTCACAAATAAAAATAGAAGAATTCTGCGCTTCGTCGTGCAGAATAAAAGCGAAATTTTCAAATCAAATCCTGGATCAAACTTATGAGCGAACCAATCATCACCTCGGCCGCCACCGAGAACATTGAAATTTTTCAAAGACGCTTTGCGCAAACGGCTGTCCGGCCGAGGAGGCCGGCGACCGTAAATCCGCGCCACGACGAAGACCGCGCCCCAACAAAAGGCTATCTTTCTCCGAGAGAGCTGCGCACGGTGGAAAAATTCGCCGAGGTCTTCATCGCAGGCCGGGAGGAAGTTCTTTCTCCCGCGGAGGTCGCGAATAATATCGATCGGCAACTCGGGCGCATCGAATCGCAACGCAAGCGCAGCGTGCGTTTGGTGCTTTTTCTTCTGGAATATCTGCTGCCGCTGCTCGCGTTTCGTCGCCCGTTCTCGAAGATGAGCGCCGAGAGCCGCAAGCAATTCATTGAGGCTAATCTGGTCCATCCGGCAACCGCGACAAAACCTTCGATCTTTGCCTGGTATCACAAGCTCAGAGAACGTACGCTGCGCGATCTCTCGCGCGTAAAGTTTCTCTTCCTTGCCGGATATTACAGCGATGCGCGCGTTTACGACAGCGTGAACTTCACGCCGGTGCCGGAGCGTCCACGCTTTCGTGAGGAAAAATTCCAACCGCTCGGGCGCAAACGTTTGGAGATTTATGAGCCGGCCAGTGATGAGATCGCCGCGGAGATTTGCGTCATCGGCTCGGGCGCTGCGGGCGCGGTGATTGCCTGCAACGCGGCCAGTGCCGGCAAAGACGTGGTTCTGCTCGAAGAGGGCGGATATTTCAACAGCGCTGCCATGAAACATGATGAAGGCGAGATGACCGCGATGCTTTATAAAGAAGGCGGCTTGTTGAGCACCGCGGATCTCGACATGAATATCTTGCAGGGCAAATGCCTGGGCGGTAGCACGGTCATCAATAACGCCATTTGCTTTCGTCTCCCCGGCCTGAACGCCGGCGAAAGTGGCGACTCGGCATTGTTGGAGCAATGGCGCAAGCTGGGAGCGCAGATTCAGAAGTACGAGTTGCAGAAGGCCTATGCGCGCGTCGAACGCATGATCAACGTGCAAGCACTCCAGCGCGATCTCGCCAGCAAAAACGCCGACTTGTTGCTGGATGGCTGGCAGAAGCTTGTGGAGCAAGGCCACGTGGGCAAAGAATTTGAGCGTGGCTTGTTCAAGAAAAATTTTGACCGCTGTTTGGGATGCGGCTATTGCAATTTTGGTTGTCCCTACGAGCGCAAGCTCTCCATGCTCGAAACCTACATTCCCGCGGCCATTGAGCAGGGCGCGCGCGTCGTCACGGATTGCCACGCCGTCAAAATTGTAACCCAAGGGCGCGAGGCCATCGGCGTGCAGTGCGAACAGCGCGACGGTCGCAAGCTGTTCGTGCGCGCGCAAAAGATCGTATTGTCGTGCGGCGCAATCGGCTCTAGCGTTTTGTTGATGAAAAGCGGCGTACAGCGCAACGTCGGCCAACGGTTGTCCTTCAACGCGGCCACGCCGATGCTGGCAAAATTCTCGCAGCCGCTCAACGGCTTCGACGGCGTCCAAATGGGTTCCTACGTCGATTTGAATGAGTTCATGCTGGAGACGGTCTTTTATCCGCCCATGGGATTTGCGGCGATGATGCCCGGTTGGTTCGAGGCGCATTTTGAGCGCATGCGGGCTTATGATCGCTTTGCCTGCGCCATCGTGCTCCTCGGAACCACGGCGAACGCGCGGGTGAAACGTTCGGCTTTTCTGCGAAATGTGCTGGGGCCGGTGGACTACAAAATGACCGCGAGTGATTTTGAGAAGATGAAGCAAGGCATGGTGCTACTGGCAAAAGTATTTTTTGCCGCGGGCGCCGAGGCGGTTTACCCCGCCTCCTTTGTCGATCTGGAAATGCAAGCAAGCCGGTTCAAATCTGATGTGGATATTGAACGCTTCATTCGTGAAAACCTCCGCAAACCGGATGATATGATTCTCACCTCTTCTCATCCCCAGGGCGGAAATATCATGAGCAACGATTGCAGCATGGGCGTGGTGGATAGCAATTTCAAAGTGCATGGCTACAACAATCTATTTGTTTGCGACGCCAGCGTTTTCCCCACGAGCCTCGGCGTCAATCCCCAACTCACCATTATGGCGCTGGCGGACTATGCCTGTCAGACTCGGATGATTTACTGAACGCGTCTGCCAACGCCTTTGTTTGTTGGTTTTTGCTGAAGAGTTATTTGAAGCTTGAGAAAATGGCTTTCACCCAAATGAGGAGCACAGTTGTGGCATTTGCCAAATCCGATAGAAACATTTCAGCCGGTGAATCATTGAGGGTCTCCGCTCTATTCGTCGGTCTCATGGCCGTCGCCATTTTACTTGCGGAAAAAACCGACCGGGTGCTTTTCTACAAAATCCTTTATACCGCGCGCACCACGATGATTCTGTTCACGCCGGCCATGTGTTTGTATATTCTGCCGGGAGCATCGCGAAAAAAGGAAAATTACTGGCGCTGGTTCTGGACGCTCAGCTTTCTTTCCTATGCGATTCACCTCTACTATAGTTTTTTTATCTTTTTCCACGGCAGTTTGCATGAATTTTTCGCCGATCAAGGCGCCTTCGTAGCAACCATCAATCTCATCATTACGATCTGGTGGCTATTTGACATGCTCATGGTTTGGTTCCATCCTGCTCCTGCTCGGTGGATTCACGTGCAAAGAACCGGCATCCAGGTTTTCCTGGCAGGCACATTCTTTATGTCCACGGTGGTTCTCCATGCGGTTGACGACAAAGAGCCGTTTGTTATCGTTTGGGGCGTCGTGCAAGCCGCGGCAATTTTGATTTGCTGGCTAATTCGTGTTCGTACATTTCGCACCGAACAAAAAACGAAAGAGGTGTTCAAATGAAAGCGCGACAAAAATTTTTAGGTATGCTTCTCGGCTTGACGGCGATGTTGTTCCTGCTCGGCTGTCCGCCTAAGCCCATCGATTGGGGCAATTTCAACGTGCTACAAGAAAAAGCTCCCGGCCCGGTTCTGCCGCAATATAACGGGCAGCCGATTCCATATGACGAATATATGAATTGGGTGAAGTGGGGCGAAGAATGGTTTCGCAATGAAACCTTCGGCAACGAGCGGTTGTTGACCGACGTCACCGGTTTCTTGCAAGCGCCCGTCGACATTCCCATGGCGAAAGGCGGCGTCAAGCGTGAACTCTTTTTCAAGTTCTTCATTGAAGCGCTCGACGCGCTTGATAGTGTGGCCGGCAATCTCTATAGCGGCAACGGCGGCGGTTACACGCATGATCTCGTGCTCACATTCCCGCCGGGCAGCAAGCTGCATGAAAATTTTCCCCTGCCCGAGCGGCTGCATACCGGTTTGGATGTTGAAGCCGGCTCCGCGTGGCCGATCGGCGTTGTGCCGGTGGCCGCGCCGGCGCAAGATGCCAATCTTCCTTATCTCCTCGATCCGGGCGCTTACGCGAGCGGTGATCACGGCGTCGGTCCGGCGCCGAACGCTAACAAATATCGCGCAGGCATGTCCTGCGCCATATGCCATTATTCACTCGACGTGGATTGGGACGGCAAGACGGATTTAAAATCGGCGAGGTTGGGAGAAGAAACACCAGGCAGTCTCTTCAAGCCACAGGATGCGTGGGCTGTCGGCAATCAAGACCTTCATCTCGGCTGGGTCTTCATCGCGGCCTCCAATCCGCTCGCCGCTGTTTTCGCTTCAGGCCGGCCAGGCAAGCTCGCACCGGCCGATGCCAAAGCGTGGATGGAAGAACTGCTCGAAAAGTATGAATCCAACCGCCGGGAAGTGACGAGCGAAATTGTTCGCGGGGTGCAAATGATGCCGCGCGGTTATTTCGACGACACGCCGGATGCCATTCACAACCCGCTGCAATATCCCGTGCTCTTCACGCGCAAGAACTGGCCGTTCAATTACGACGGCGTGATGCTGAACGCCTCGGACCGCAACAACAACGTGTGGACGATCTCCTTCGATCCTTCGCAGCTCGTCGGCTTATGCACGAATCGCGGCGGCAAAACCTCGAAATGGCTGTTTTGGATCGAGCCCGGAATCTTCTCTGCGATGACGGCCGAGCAGTATGCGAATCTCTTGGTGAAATATTCTCCGGCGGTCGAACACGATCCGGCGCAGCACGACAAACTGCGCGATGACATTCTCGGGGTTTCCGACGGCATGCCCGGAGTCTTGCCCAACGACGGCATCGTCCTGATCGATGATATTCCCGACGTGGTGCCGAAGGCTATCCTCAATCATCCCGACAATAAAGCGAATAACCGCGTGCGTAAGGCGAGTGAATTTGGATCGGATGGCAAATATCGCAGCCAAATGACCGGCATGCTGGGTACGCGCGTGATCACGCCTCCCGACATCAAAAGAGATTATAATGTTGATGAACTGGTGAGCAAGTACGGCCTCAACGGCGATGAATTCGTGTCGGACGCAGTGAGTCTGATGCTGGATTGGGTGGAGCCGCCCACGAATCACTCGGCTTTGCTGGCCAACGCGCGGCAAGCTGGTCTGGTGGAAAAAGGCTATGAGGTTTTCAAAAGCGCCGGTTGCGTAAACTGCCACGCCGGGCCGTTCTTCACCAACAATAAAATCGTTTCGCTAAAACAGATAGGCACCAATAACGCCCGCGCGAAAGGAACCGAACCGTTGCAAACGTTTGTTGCGCCGGAATATGATTTCGCCACTGGCAGGGCGATCGCAAAAGGCGTAGGCGGAATTATTGCCAAGCTCTTTGGCAGCAAGCAAAAGTACGGCTATAAAGTCGTGACCTTGCGCTATCTCTGGGGCACTGCGCCTTATTTGCACGACGGCGGTGTTGCGGTGACGCTAAAACTAGAGGGCGGACCGGCAGGCGACGATTTGCAGGCATTGCTTAAGCGTTCGGAGGGCGACAAGCTCTACGGCGCCGGGCAAATTCTTGTCTATCGCGAAACAAACCCCGAATCGTATTTGCGTGCCAACGCCGCATTGAGCTTGCAGGCCTTGTTGCTTCAAGCAGAACGTGCGCACGTGCTTACGGCCAACCAGGAAAAAATTTATCCGGTTCCGGCAAGCGCGGAGCATGTTTCGATGTATGACATGAACGTGCAGGGCGTCGGCCACGAGTTTTGGATTCAAGATCAACCCGGCGGCCCAATCATCACGCCGCTCATTGCTTTTCTGCTGGCGCTGGATGACGAGCCGGGGAAATAAAGCGGCACAGCAAAACTATTGCGGGCAAAATAATTCAAGCGCGATGGCAGAAAAATAAAGGCTTCTAGTTTCGAGCTGCAACAGTCCTGGGCTTATCTGCCATAGCCTGATTTAAAAGTCTTTGTGGCTCTCTTTTAAAATAAAAAATCACGAAAGAGCAAACGACATGACCACAAACCGAGCCGCCATTTTTCTTCTAGTAATTTTTTATCTCGCTGCGCCTATCCGCGGCCAAGAAAGCACGCCGGCCTCGCGCCTGTTTCCGTTCGCGCAGGACAGCAGCATGGGCTACATCGACGACACCGGCAAGATCATCATCGCGCCCGCGTTCGACCTCGCTCATGATTTTAGAAACGGCCTGGCCGTGGTGCGCGTGAACCGGAAATACGGCTATATCGACAGCACCGGGCAGGCGAGCATCCCATTGGAGTTTGAGGAAGCGGAAAATTTTTTCGAAGACCTGGCGCTCGTCAAGCTTGCGGGCAAGTATGGCTATATTGATCGAAGCGGCAAGCAAGTCATTGCGCCGCAATTTGAAGACGCGAAAGGTTTCACCGCGGGCCTAGCCTGCGTCGCAAGCGAGGGCCAGTGGGGTTACATCAATCGCAACGGCGAGTTGGTGATTCCGCCGCAATTCAACGAGGCGCGAGGATTTTCCGAAGGCCTCGCCACGGTCGAGAAGAAGGGCAAATGGGGTTATATCAACCGCGCCGGCGCGTTTGCGATCAAGCCGCAGTTTGTTTTCGCCGAAAGTTTTTCCGAGGGCCTGGCGCTCGTGAAAAAAGACGAGCAGGTCGGGTATATCGACAGCACCGGCAAGATGGTCATTTCCTCGGAACATATCAAAGACGGCGGCCACTTTGTGCGAGGCCTCGCGCCGGTGCAAATCGGATGGTTATGGGGCTATATCAACAAGGCCGGCAGCGTAGCGATTGCGCCGGCGTTTTATTTGGCTGAATCTTTCTATCACGGCCTGGCAACCGTCAATCTCATGGGCAAGGTGGGCGTGATTGATACGACCGGTGCGTTCATCATCAAACCGAATTTCGATAGCGCGACCATTAAATGCCACAGCCTCGTAGAAGTGAGCGTGGGCAAGAACAGAGGCTTTCTTAACCAACATGAACAGTACGTGCGCGAGTTGGCGTCCGCCGAATTAAAGCGTGAACCCAAACAACTCTTGTTTGAAGCGCCACCGGCGGTGATCCAACAAGAGCCGCCGCAATACCCGGAGCTTGCCCGGCGCGCGGGCTTAGAGGGCACGGTGTTCATAAAAGTGTGGGTGGATAAAAACGGCGCGCCCCGCAGAATTTTGATCCAAAAAAGTGACGCGGAAATTTTCAACCAAGCCGCTTTCGACGCAGCGGAGCAACTGCGATTCTCTCCGGCAAAAATCAACTTCAAACCCGTCGCCGTTTGGGTGGCGATGCCGTTCAAGTTCAAATTAAGACCAAGATAAGCGGAGCGTCAAGCTGAAGCTTGACACTCCAAGCATTAGACCTCGGGAAAAACATTATGCTCATGAAAGCACAACTCACGAACGCCGCTCCGCCTCGATTCGCCAAAGTGCACCAACTAGAAGAATATTTCCCGGCAATACAGCCGGAGCACTTCGGCCTCGAAGATATCAAACAAGTGCTCGTGGTCAGCGATCTGCATTTGGGCGAAGGCCAATTGCCCGGCTCGGCTTATTGGGATCGGCTTGAAAATTTCACCACGGACGAAGAGTTTGTGGAATTTTTAGAATACAAACAAGGCGGGCAAGCGAAAAACGAAGCTTCGGTGCGCGAACGCGCTTGGCCCGTGCTGCTCAACGGCGGCATCGAGCCAGCGCACAAGCTGCTCGTGCTCAACGGCGACTTCATCGATTTTCTCCGTATCACGCGCACACCGAGTACGGCCAACTTGCAGGAAGAATTTAGACTCTGGCACGAAGCGCTCAAGGCGCTGCCGCAAGAGGTATTGGATAAGACGAAGGCGCTGGCAAACTTTGATGACTATAAAAAGGAGTGGGAACGGTTTGTCTCCGCCAAGCGCTGGTGGCAAAAACTTTTTTCCATTTTGTTTTTCAAAGATTGGAGCCTCAAGCGCGAAAAGAAGTATGGCTTCAATGCGGATGATTTTAAATCCGTCTATCGCCTCGAAGCCGTCGCGCAAGGCCATCCGGAAATTTTCAAGGCGCTGAGGAAGTGGATCGCGCAAGGCTCCGCGCTTGCGATCGTCACGGGCAACCATGATCCGGAGTTTGATCAAGCGCTCGTGCAAGCCTGGGTGCGTCAAAAGCTCGGCGCGGATTCCGGCGATAGCAAGAAACGATTGCAGTTCTTTCCGCGCGGCGTGGAATTGTGGGACCGCATTCGCCTGGAACACGGGCAGCGTTACGAATGGCACACGGCCACCGAGAACCTCGCTTCCCAAAGCGCAACGCAGAAAATTAAGCAGCCCGCAGGCTCGTTCTTCAATCGCTATTTTGTGAACAAAGTCGAAACCGTTGCGCCGTATCTCGACAACGTGCGCCCGGTGACGCGCGTGATTGCCTATCTCGTGCGCAACCGCACGCTCGAAACGCTCGGCATGCTTGGGCAACTCGGCCGCGCCGTGTTATTGCTCTTGTTTACGGGCAGTTGGAGCGCGCGGCTCTTTCTCGGATACAGCACACTCGCGCTGGTCAACGGCCTCATGCGCGCGGCGAATTTTATCGCTTGGTTCGCGCTCATTCCTTTGGCGCTGCTGCGCGCGGTTCGGATTGATTGGAGAGTCGGTTTGTTAGGTTTAATTCTGGCTGCGGCTTTGATTTGGTTATGGAATCTGATTGCGGAGCGCTCCTCCGCTTGGCTATTGAAGCGGAAAGCGCGTGCGCTCATGGTCATTGCCGTGGCAGCGCTCGCCGTGATCGCTCCGGCTCTCGGCGTGATTGCATGGCTTCGCGCCGATAATTCGGTTTGGGATTTTCTCGCCGTGTTGCATCCCTTCGCGTCGGTGCAGGAGCACCGTTTCTTGGAATGGCTAGTCGCAAATCTCAAAAATCCGCAATGGGAGTTGCTGCGCTCGTTTTGGCCCGTGGCTGCGCTCACGCTCATCGCGTGGGGCATGAAGCTCGTCACGCATGCGTTGCGCCCGCATTTTGATAAAAAGAAAGTGCGCGCGAAGATGGCGAAAGAGTGGCCGTTGCCTTTCGCTTCCGAGATGCGCTTTGCAAGTTGCGGCCACACGCATATTCCCGACAAGCAAACCTGGGCCAAAGAGAAAGTGATCTACCTCAACTCCGGCACGTGGACGCAGGTGTTTGAATATGACACCGACGTGGTGCGCGACGATCTCACGAAAACGTTTGTGGAGTTTTTTAAAAACGAGAAGGACGAATGGCAGGGCGAATTGCGCCGTTGGGAAACCCCGAGGATTAGAGAGAACAAAGTAGTGTTGCTGGTGCCGCGCAACGCCAAGCCCGAGGCTAGAAAGCCGGCAAGCGTGATGGCGCAGGTTTTGGCCGCGAACCCGACCTAATCCACATGGTTATTCGCGAACGCGTAGTGAATGATCGCGGCGGTGGTTTTCACATTCAGCTTTTGCAGCAGGCATGGGCGGTAAGTCTTAACGCTGCTGGCGCTGAGCGAAAGCTTCTCTATGATTTCCGCGGTGGACTTATGCTGCGCCAGAAATTGCAAGATTTGAAACTCGCGATCAGAGAGGTTTTGATGCAACGACCGGTCCGCATCGCGCTGCAAATAATCCGCGAGCGTTCGGCGCGCACGAAACGTATTTGCCGCCGTAATAAATTTTGCGCGCGGCTTCGACTGAACCACTGCGTTTTCATTTCAATCTTTATTCCACCAGCCAGGCAAGCACCGTGGGCAGACACTGAGGTTTCTGAGAAGTTCATTGGGATTGTAGCCATAGCTTGTTTCGGTTGCGGGCCGAAGCGCGATTTCATACGTCACCTGCGTTGCGGCTGATCGGCATTTTGAGCGCGATTGTGGTGCCGCGCTCCGGTGCGCTCGTGATTTCAATCTCGCCGCCAAACAACAAGACCCGCTCGCGCATACCCAGCAAGCCGAATTTGCCCTCCGCGGTGAGCGCTGCTGCTGCGATCCCCTTGCCGTCATCGGTGATTTCCAAGCAGAGGTTCGACTCGTGTTTCTTTAATTTGACTTTTACTTTGCCGGCCTCGGCATGGCGCGCGATGTTGGCGAGGCTTTCTTGAAAAATACGAAAAGTCGCAACCGCCTGCTCTTTCGCAATGTCCAGCTCTTCTAGCTCCGAATGAAATTCATAGGCTAGTCCGGTGCGTTTATGGAATTCCTCGAGTTGCCATTCCAACGCCGGCGCCAGGCCTAGCGTGTCCAAAATAGCCGGGCGCAATTCCGCGATCAAATTCTGCACCTTGGCAATGAGGGCGAGCACCAACTGCTGCATCGCCCGAATGCGCGGTGCGAACGCTTGCGCCTCTAGGCTGCCCTTGCCGGTTTCAACGTTGCGTTCCAGTTGGGACAAATCCATGTTCAACGAGGTTAAAGGCTGGCCCAACTCCTCGTGCAAATCATTGGCAACGGTCACGCGTTCTTGCTCCAACAAATCCTGTAAATGTGCCCCAAAGGCGCGCAAACGCTCGCGCGAGGTGTGCAGTTCCGCTTCGGTGTGCTTGCGCACCGTGATGTCTTCGCAGACGATGAGCAGGAGCGGCTGGCCGGCCGGGCTTTGCACGCAGCGCGCAAATTCTTTCACCCACAACACGCTGCCGTCCTTGCGCAGCTTGCGCAGTTCCCAATCATGTACGCGCTGGGGCTCACGCAGGCAGGTCGCCAATTGCTGCGGCACCTTGTGCTTGTCGTCTTCGTGGAAGACGTTGAGCACGGGCTGTCCGATGAGCTCTTCCGCCTTGTAACCCAAATATTGGAGGCCAAACTGATTCACGGAAAGCACCTGGCCTTTGTCATCTACGGTAAAATACATCGTGGGATTGTCATTGTACAAGGCGCGATACTGCACTTCCAAACGCCTTTTTTCAATCAACTCCCGTTCATATTGCCGCAGCGCTTTTTCCAGTTCAGCGCGTTGCCAGGCGATGGTGCGAAACGCGTTGGAAAAACGAAAGGAAAGCAAGACGGCCTGTGAAAAAATGAAGGCCAACACTCCAAACGGAAGCACGAGCGGCGTGGCAACGAAGTCGAAATATCTTAGAATGTCATGCAAAATGGCGAGGAACAAAATGCAAAAACCCGCGAGATTGATTTTTGCGCCTTCGCGCCGGCGCGCGCTTGCCAAGACGATGACCCACACACCATACATGCAGCACAACAGCGTATAAGCATGATGCGCGACCACGGTCTGCGAAAAAAAACGCACGGGGGTAAACAGCACCATGCCGCAAAAGACGGCGCTGCAAATTTGCATTGCGCGCAGCGCGAATTTGAAGAAGTCTTTCGGATACAGAGAATACAGAAAACTCGCGCCCAGAGGCAGGGCCAAGTAATACGTTAGGTACTCGATTTTGCCGAGCAGTTCCCAACTGATCTGCGGCCAGAACTGTAGCACCAGCCGTTCGCTGATCACACTGAGCCGCAGCGCGAGCAGCATACAGAAACTGCCGAAATAGAGCGGCGTGCGTTCGGTGGTTCTGACCGCAAAGAGTCCGAGGTGGTAAAAGCCCATAATCATGATGCCGCCAAACAGCAATGCCTCGAGCTGTAGCGCGCGGGCGCGCGCGGCATGGAGATCCTTCTGTAAGCCCAGTTGTATCGGCTCCCACGGCCCGCCGTTTTTGTGATGGAAATTCGCGACATGAAAGATAATCTCAAGCCGTGCGGATTCAGGCGTGTAATCAATCACCTGCGGGAAGAATTGCGGTGTGGTGGCTGCCCGCGTTTTCTCTGGAATTCCGGCCGAGTAGAGCTGCACACCGTTAACATAAACCGTGAACGCAGTCGCCATGTCCAGAAATTTTAGCGACACGGGCGAAGGCCTGTGGAGCAATACGATTAAACGGTAGGTCGCATAACCTTCTCCGCCCAGTTTTTTTCCCTCCAGCGCATGCCCATTCCAAGCGCCCGGCACAGCAATAAAACCGCGGCTCTCCGGCAATTCGGTTTGAGAAAAACTTTCCGGCGCCACAAACTGTTGCCAATAGAATTCATATTCTCCGGAAAGCTCAACCGCGCCGTTCCGTGCGAATTCCCACGCCGAAAGATCAAGCAGGCCTTTTTTCGCCACAGGCGGACGGGCATGCGGAGTATAGGGACCGCAATTGAGCACAACGCACAGGCAGAGCAATACCAGCGCGGCCAGAAAAGCCCTTGCCGGGCGCAGTACGCGAAAATTTAAGGCGGCAGTTTTATTCATTCCGTCATTGCTCTTTAGGAATACCGATTAAATAACTTACTCACGTAGCGATTCAACCCGGCCTTCGTGCCGAACCGCATAAACCCCAGGCGGTCTTGATGAATGGCATTGGCCGTCCCCTGCGAGCGGCTGTCAGCGATGGTGAGATGTTGGAAGCGTAGGTCGGATTTAAAGATCGTCGCGAGCTGTGCCGCTTGCGCACGAAGCTCGTCAGGCTTGCCGGTTACAGGGGCAAGAAAAAGTAGAAGAGAAAAAAAGAAACCGCGCGAAGAGGGCTGCGGTCGTGACATGTGAAATCCTGAACTCGCGTCAGGTATGCTCGATTCGGCTGAGAATCTGCCGCGGAACGAGCATAAAAAAATCGGGCAGTCTCGCCTTGGTATAATGGAAGAGTGCTAAGGATTGCCGATTAAATAACTTTCTCATTTTCTTTAGGGCGTCATTCCCGCAG
>CAYNDW010000013.1:10834-23137 GCA_964395375.1 uncultured Cytophagia bacterium | reverse complement strand
GCGCGTGTTTGCCTGCAAAAGCGTTGTGCCAACTCCGCAGAAAGGATCAAGCACTAACGCCGCTTTGCGATTCGGTAAATAGGCAGCGATCACATCATCGACAAATGAAGCGGAATAGCCCGCTATCCACGGCGACCAGCGGTGAATGGGCAGGCTTTTGTTGTCGGCGAAAGCCGGATCGCGAAATGCGGCGGTGCCATTTTCATTCGAAGCCGTATTCCACAAATTCGTTTGTGCTTGAGGAGAAAACGAAGCGGACGGTTTAACGCCGTTTCTTGTTTTCAAACGAAAGACGTTTTCAAGCTCCGCCTTTTTCTGAAGTACGGGCATAGCACTCCCTCAACGTGATCTTTATGAGAAGCTAATTATTCTGCGCGCCGTTGTTGATCCACGTTTGAATCGCGCTCACTTCCGCGGGGGTCAACGGCGGACGACCGAGCGGCATGATGCTGCCCAACGTGTTGCCCGCGACTTTCAAATACAACGCGCTGTTGTTGGCATTGCCGGGCTGCACGCGCGGGCGATTGTAGCCCGAAGCTTGATTCACCAACGTGCCAAACGATTGCCCGCTGGCGAGCGACATCGGCGCGCCGCCGCCGGGATGGCAACCCGCATTGACGCATTTGGGCGTAAAAATGTTCGCTTGAATGCTCGACAGCATGGGTTGCACGCCTTGCGACGGTTGCATGGGCGCCGGCGTTTCATGCTGACACGCGATGAAACCAAAAGCTAAAAACAGCAACAGGCTCCCAGCCCTGAGTTTGCACTTCATCATCATGCTTGATCTCCTGAAATGAACAGTGTCAAATGATCTTCGACAAATTTGAAAGCTGTCATTCAGGAGGAATCCTTTTCGGCGCTTGGCGGATCGGTTGGGCTTAAAAGGACTCTTTCTGAATGACAACACACACAAAGCAACTAGAACGAGGGGTAATTCAACAAACGATAAATGTTGAAACCAAGACGCATATCGCCGTCGCCGAAATCCAAATCGCCGCCGCTCATGTATTGATTCGTGGTGTTGCCCGCGGAATTGGAGACGAAGATATGAAACACGTGACCGCCGGCTTTCATTTCGAATCCAGCGACGAAAGCGTCGTTGAACACGAGGTTGGTGCCTTCGGTGCGCGCGCCATTGATGGTCGCAGCGGTTTTATCGCCGGATAAGATCGGCACCAACTCTGCGAAGAACGCATACTTTTGATTGAAGGCCACCTTGCCGCCGAGGCCGAGCGTGACGAGCGGGTCTTCACTTTTAACCGCGACGTTGCCGTTTAATAAAATGCCCGGCACCGCGGCCACGGAAAGATGTGGGCCCAACCCTTTCGTGATGGGCGCTTGCGCAAAAAACGCAAAGCGCTCGCCCGCAGTGCGGCCCAATGTTGCATTCGCGTTCGCGGGGTCGGGCAGGCCTTTCACCGTGGCCCAATCCACACCGGCATAAAGCGCCGCGGAAATCGGCATGGAGCCGTCGGTCTTTTCGCGCAGCAAGCGCAGCTTCGCGCCGACTTCAAAAGTGGCGTTCAAACCTTGACGCGCGAAGGACAGATTGAGATTGTTCGTCACCGGAAACGCAAGCTGCGTCATCATGAATGCGCCGCCGTCCAAACCGAAAAGATTATCAAAGCCGGTGTTGGTTTGGCCGCGAAAACGATGCGCGATGCGATAGAGAAATGCGCCCTTGTCCATGGTTTCCGCGGTGGGAATGTTGGCGAGCGACCAGCCGTAAAATGCTTGCTTGTACTCGCGGCGCACTTCCTCCACTTGCACGTCTTTCGCCATGGTGTTGATCCATTTTTCCAACGCCGCGATTTCTCCACTCGAAAGCGGTTGGCCGCCGCGCGGCATGCGATCGCCTTTGATGCCCACGCCTTTGACTTTTTTGATGAGATAGCTGTTCGCCGCGTCGCCGGGCTGCACGCGCAAAAATTGCGGCGCGCCCGAACTTTTCGCTTTCACCAAATTGGCTTTAAAAGCCTCTTCGGTGAGATCAAGCCCTTGCGGCGCATTGGCGCCCGTGTGGCAGCCCGCAAACGCGCATTTGGTTTCGAAAATATCGAGCACCGCGTCTTCGACTTCATCGGGCGCCGCGGGCGGGCGCACGAACGCGTAGGTCGTTTTGCCGCCCTTGCCTTCGCCGGCAAACGCGAGCGCGGAAAGCGTGAGCACACTTATGAGCAGCACTAAACTAAAACTGCAACGGCGTAGTGGAAACTGCATGAGAACTCCTCCTTTACGAAATGAGTTGTTTGAAGCTCACGGTTTTCGATGCGAAATCTTGTAACGGGCGAATGAGAAAATCAAAGTCTGAATTTTTTTGTGGGGACAGAATAATTTTAGACTCAAATGAGTTTTGATTTTCAAATTCGGTAATCGCCTCCACGAGTTGTCATTCAGAAGGAAGCTTTTTACTCGCCGGCGATACTGCCCAGTGCTTAAAAAGATTCCTTCTGAATGACACGATACGGGGACACGTGCTTGATTACCGAAGCTTTTTTCGGCGGAAAGGTTTTGCCTCTGAATGACACCTCAGGTATCGCGTTTCATCGAACGGCTTTTTTTGCCGCTTCGCAATTGCGTGCGCCTGAAGGCGCGACTACGAACTTTTTCATTGCACCACGATCGTGCCGAGCTTGCTGCGATGCCGCGTGCAGAAGTAGGCGAATCTGCCTTTCTTGGAAAAAGACGCGGAATGCGTTTCGCCTTGATTAAGCGTCAACGGCGAGCTGCTGAAATCACTCGACACATTGCCGGGCGTGCCGCTCGTCACGTCGTGGCCGGTGGCGTCTTTATTCGTCCATGTCACCGTGGTTCCGGAAGTGATGGTCAACTCCGCGGGGTCGAAGCCCGAAGCTTGAATCCATACTTCATTGTCGCCGCGCGTGGGTTGAAACGGATTCTCCGCGCCGCAGCGCAGCAAGAGCAATGCGGCCAAGGCCAACAGCACGAGCTGAAAAATAATTTTAAAGCGTCGCATAAGATTGCGGCTCCTCCTGTTTACGCATGGAAGGGTATTCCTGTAGTTGTTGCACTCGTTGCTCGAGCCGGCGCTGAATGCGAAAACGATGGTTATTGGTGAAGAGTTTGATGCGACCGGCTTCCGCGACAATGGCTTGGTTATCGAGGTGAGACGTCAAGCGCCGGATGCGTCGGCGGTAAACCGTGTAGAGCGCGGTTTCGATTACATTAAATCCACGCCAACCTAAGATTGCTTCGAGCGCGTTGCGCCACCACTTGCGGGCGCGTTGCGCGTCTTCCGCTTGCGTCCAGTTAAAAGCTTCCGTAGTGATCGGCATTTGCGGCAAATACTGCGTGCTCCACTCGTTGGCTTGCCAGAAATCGCGCAGCGCCTCGGCGCCGGCAAGCGGACGCAAGAACAAGATTTGATGCGCCACGAAAAAATCGCGATCGGTAATCGCAAGATGCGCGGTGTCGAGCAGGCAATTGAGACAGACCGCGCGCCGTTGGCCGAGCATTTTGAGCCAGAGCGCCAAGCTGCTGTAAACCGTCCAGAGCCGGCCCGGCGCGACGAGCAAAAACAAATCGAGGTCGTCTTCGCCTTTGGCGTTTTGAAAAGCCAGCGTGCCGGAAAGTGCAACGGTGCGGATAAACGGGAAATTTTTGATTAAACGCAAGACCCCGCTATAATTTTGCAAAAGCATAGCGCTCGTTTGGCGGCGGCGTTCGCGCAATTCGATGCAGTGCTCGCGCCCGGGCAAGCAATAATAAGGTTCGCGCTTTGCAATCTCGCCCGCGGCATGCAGCGCTTCCAACTCATGCCGCACCTCGAGGTGCGTCGCCGCATGTTCAATCAAACCGCGATGAATCTCTTCCGCGGTAAGCGGATATTCAAAGAGGTCGGAATAAACGAGCGTCTTTTTGACGGCGGCCGCGAGCGCAAGCGGCGGTGGTGAGAACGATGCGGCTTTGCCGTTGCGCTTAGGAGAAAGTTTCCCAGCAGCCGAACTCTCGTAAACCTCTCGCAACCGTTCAGCCATACGAACCCAAGAAAATTGCCGTGCGTGCTGCATGCCGCGCCAGCTTAACTCTTGGCGCAACTTTGTATCGTTTAATAACGCAGCTATTTGGGTCGCCCACGCCGCCGGTGTTGCTTCGCAGAGCATTTGCGCATGCGCTGCCAACTCCCGCAAAGAAGAGTTGTTCGCTGCCAGCGCAACCACGCCGCCGGCCATGGCTTCGAGCAGAGGAAATCCGAAGCCCTCATAGAGCGAAGGCATCACAAACAAATTCGCGGCTTGATATAAGCCGGGCAAATCCGCTTCGGCTACGTAGCCCAACACGCGGACGCGTTGCTGCAAACCCAATTGCGCAATCGTGGCCGCGACTTCCGCGCTGCCATTGCTCTCTTGTCCCGCAAGCGCCAACACCTGTGTGCCCGGCTGGCGCCGGCAAAATTCGTGAAAGGCATGCAGCAGCAGCACTAAATTCTTGCGCTTCTCCAACGTGCCGACAAACAGGATGAACGGCGCGGGAAGATTATACTCGCGCCGCACGCGCGCCTTCTCCGCCGCCGCCACGGGTTGGAAAAATTTTTCTTCCACCCCGGGCAAAATGGTCGTCACACGTTGGTGGCGGGCGTGCCCGTTCGTGCCCGCTTGCGCGAGCAAGGCTTGTAAATCGCTCGTCGTGGCCGCGGACACGGAAACGAGATGCTGCGCGCGCGCCACGGCTTGTTGCATCACGCGGCGAAAGTAATAACGTTTGTCCAGCGGATAGAGCTGTGGATGATGAAACACGCCGAGATCATGAAACGTGGCAACGCACGTTAGGCCGTGCGTAAAATTAGGCAGCGTATAATGCGTGCCGTGCCAAACATCCAACCCGAGTTTTTGCGCCTGCGCGCCGGCGCGCGTATGCTGCCAAATCAAGCGCAGCAGGCGCGAATGCACGGGCACGCGCACCAAGTGCAGGTTGGCGGGCAGATCATCGAAACACGCCGCGTCGTGCGCTTTGATAAAAATGAAATACTCGTTTTCGTGATCAACCGCGGCCAAGCCGTGAATGAGGCCGTGAATGTATCTTCCCGCGCCGGCCAAAGCCGAGGGCAAACAAGTTGCGTCAATTCCTATACGCACGCGGATTCTCCGTTAACAAAGCGAGCGCTTCGTTTTCAGTTGAAATGCGCAGGTAGAGCAGGGCCGCGTTGAGCGCGGAGGCCCAAAGCAAAGTCCACCAGGCTTGAAACAGCAACGGATACAACACAAGCTCCGCGATCACTACGCCATAATTCGGATGCTTGAACCATTTGTAAGGCCCGCGCCGAACCAATCGGGCGCCGGGCACGACGAGAATTTTCGTGTTCCAATATTGGCCCAGCGCCGCGAGGCACCAATAACGAAACGCGAATGCGGCGACCAGCAGAACCGCAAGCACGCGCCAGAACGGATGAAACTGTGGACCGCGCAGCCAACTTTCAATAGCGAGGCTTAACAAAAAGCCGGCGTGCAAGAGCACAATCGCCGGATAATGGTTCGCGCCAAATTCTTGTGCGCCGTGCGCGCGCAGCCGGCGTTCGTTGCGCCGCGCCCATAGCAATTCCCCCACTCGTTGCGCTACGAGTACGCTCAAAACGCCTAAAAGGATTGCGTGCGCAAACGTCATCGGCACTTTCCTAAAATCATTTCCGAAGAAAAGCCCGGCCCGAGCGTGGTGGAAAGCACAAGCTCGCCGCGGCGATAATCCGTGGAGCGCAGATATTCTTCCAACACAAAGAGCACCGTGGCGCTCGACATGTTGCCGTAGTCGCGCAGCACGTTCCACATGTGCTTCGTCTTCTCCTCCGGAATCGCGAGCGCTTCGGAATAGGCCGCGATCACTTTCGCGCCGCCGGGGTGCGAGAGAAACATGGCGACGTCGGCAAGCGCAGTTTTTTGTGCGCTAAGAAAATTCAAAATGCTCGGCCGCGCCGACTCCGATACGATCGTCGGAATATCGCGCGAGAACAGAACCTTCAAACCGGGCGGCGCAATCTCCCAGCCCATCACGTCGAGCGAGTCGGGCCACGTGATCGCTTCGGAAGCGAGCAGATCGAAGCCGCGCTCGCGCCTCGGCGCGCACGCATCGCCCGCGAGCAACGCGCCGGCCGCGCCGTCGGCAAACAACGAAGTCGCGACGAAATTTCCTTTGGACAAATCATTGCGAATGAACGTGAGGCTGCACAATTCCAGCGCAATCACCACCGCCTTCTTCGCGGGATAAGCTTTGAGCCAATCCGCGGCGCGCGCCAGTCCCGCAACGCCGCCCGCGCAACCGAGTCCCCAAATCGGCGTGCGGCGCAAACTCGGCTTCAGCTTGAGCCGATTGAACAGATGCGCATCGATGCTCGGCGTCGCCAGCCCGGTGGTGGAAATAAAAAAGAGATGATCAATCTCCTCCGGGCCGAGGCTGTGCTGCTCGCACAACGCGCGCACAACTTTTTCGGAGAGCGCAAGCGCGTGCTCCACATACAGCCGGTTTTTTTCATGGAAAGAATGATTCGTGCGATACCACTCGGCGGGCATACAAAAGTGGCGTTGCGCGATGGCGGTGTTCAAAAAAATGGGCAAGAGTCGGTCAACGTTTAAGCCCGACTCGCTAAACATGCTGCGGGCAAAATCGCGCGCTTCGGCTTGGCCATAACAGTATTGCGGGACGGCCGTTGCGATACCGGCGATATATGGCATGCGGATAAAGCTCCATGGCAATTTTGTGCGCAAGTCCGTGCGCGGTGCTGCCCTTTTCATGCCATCGCATCATGTTTTCACCTCGCATGACCGTGGCTGCCTGCACGAAAATAATTCCTTCAGGCAACGCGCCAACAAAGCAAAAGCGAAGGCTTATTTTGAAGAGTTTGAATATCTTCATGTCCGCCTAAAAATGCAAGCTCATTTTCCCCGCCCTTGCTACCGATTGCTAATCGTATGCCATCGTGCGCATGGTCTCCTGGCTGCAACTGCTCCACTTGATTCTGCTGTCTTTGTGGAAATCCGCTTACGAAAGTTCTTTACGTTGTCGTCGCGCGCTGTTGCGGTTTTGATTGTCAAAGATGTAAATGAAATTTCCGATTGGAGATTGCCATAAATTTTTCATCACACGAAGGCAAAGGTCACTGCTTGCTGCTTCATTGATATCCTTCCGCCTGCAAATAAAACAACTCCGCATATCGTCCCTTGCGCGCCAGCAATTCTTCGTGCGCGCCCAGTTCGACCATTTCGCCGTTGTGCAAAACCAAAATGCGTCCGGCCATTCGCACGGTGGAAAAACGGTGGGATATGAGCACTGCGGTTTTGCCGCGCGTGAGATCCGCGAAACGTTGAAACACTTCGTACTCCGCGCGCGCATCGAGCGAGGCGGTTGGCTCGTCGAGAATGAGCAATTGCGCCTCACGCATGTACGCGCGGCCCAGCGCGATCTTCTGCCATTCCCCGCCGGAAAGTTCGACGCCCTTGTCGAAACGTTTGCCTAAGATTTGATCATACTTCCCCGGTAATTTTTCAATCACGGTATTTGCCAAGCTGCGCGTTGCGGCGCGTGCTATGCGCGGCGCATCCTCGCGCGCTTCGATGCGGCCGATGGCGAGATTTTCGGAAGCGGTCAAATGATAGCGCACGAAGTCCTGAAAGATGACGCCGATCTCGTGACGCAATTCTGCGAGATCATATTCGCGCAGATCGTGACCGTCCAACAGAATGCGGCCCTCGCTCGGCTCGTACAAACGCGCGAGCAGTTTTGCCAGCGTGGTTTTGCCCGCGCCGTTTTCGCCCACGAGCGCGAGCTTTTCGCCGGCGTGCAAGGTGAAATTCAAATGGCGATTCGCCCATCGCTCCGCACCGGGATATTTGAAACCGACGTTTTCAAACGTGAAGCCGTGTTGTAGCGGCCGGGGAACAGGCCGTGCGTTGTGCGGCGAGCGAATCCGCGGCTGCAATGCGAGAAAGTCGAAGAGATCGCGCAAGTACAACGCGCTTTCCGCCACGCTGGTGAAACGTTGCAGCATGTCGCGCAGCAATCCGCGCAAGCGGCCGAACGAGCCGGCGAGAAAAGTCAGATCGCCGAGCGAGAGTTGGCCGCTCACTGTGCGCAGGATGATGAAGGCATACGCGCCATAATAGCCGAGATTGCCGATGATCGCAAACATACTGCCCCAACTCGCGCGGCGCACGGATAATGCGCGATTCGCAAGATAATAACGCGCAGCCAGTTCGCGATAGCGGCCGGTTAAAAAATCCGAGAGCCCGAAGATTTTTACTTCCTTCGCGGTGTCGTCGCTCGCGCCGATATAGCGCAGATAATCCAACTCGCGGCGTTCGGGCGTCCAACTATACATGAGCGAATAACTGCGCGCGTTGAAATGCGCCTCGCCGAGAAACGCGGGCAGGAGCGTGACGAGCAGGAGAAGAATGAGCCAGGGATTGAAAGCGATCAAGCCGGCCGCAAGAAAGGCCATGGTAATTGCGTCTTGCGCTTGCTCGAACACTTGCGTCATAAGCGTCATGCGCCCGGCCGTTTGCCGCCGCGCGCGTTCGAGTTTATCATAGAAGGCGGAATCTTCGAAGCGCTCCAAATCCATTTTCGCGGCGTGCTCCATCAACAACACCGAGGTATGGTTCGAAAACAAATCGCCGAGCATGCCGTCGAGCAAACCTAGGCCGCGATTCAACACCTCCGAAAAAATCACGAGGCCCAGTTCGAGCACAACGAATTTCCACAGTTGCGTGAGATCGTGCGCGCCCGAGGCTTGCGCGAGCCGCACGACTTCATCGATGATGAGCTTGCCGAGATACAGCGTTGCGAGGGGCACCGCGGCGCGCACGAAGCGCAATAGCAAGGTCGCGAGCGTGAGCTGCGCGTGCGTTTGCCAAATCATCCGAAAGAGCGGCGGCAAATTGCGCAACGCGCGAAAGCGATCTTTGAGCGAAAGCTCGGGTTCTCCGGGGCGAGGGGTGCGGCCCTCCAAATTAAGCGAGCGAAAGAAGGAGCGAAGGGACATGCGCGAGAGGTGAGTAGGAAGACACAAACTGTTCAGCCGTGGCTTGTGTTTAATCCACGGCAGTTCAACACGAGCCCACGTGTTGACACTTAATCAACCACGGCCCAGCCGTGGTTGAGCGGTTATAACGACGCGATATTCGGCACTTTCAAATACACTTCTTTGAGCGGCAGCTCGCAGTTTATGCTTTCGAGTTTGACTACGTCTTCAAGACTAGAGTAGATACGATACTTCCACTCCCATTCCAGCACACGAACGTATTGTTCGAGGCGACACGTGTCTTGTGAAACGAGGAGGTACTCTTGCAGCGTTTTGATATACTGATAACTTTGAAATTTTTCCCTGCGGTCATAGCCCGCGGTGGAAGGGGAGAGCACTTCGACGATAAGGATGGGATTGAGTAGAACGTCATCGCGTTCGCCTTCATAAATTTCTTGGCCGCAAGTCACGCTGACATCCGGGTATGTATACTTATTGATTCGCTCGATCTTGACGCGCGTATCGCTGGGATAAACATTGCAATCGCGCGTTTCCAACCTATTGCCGAGCGCTCGCAGCATATTGCCAACGATACGATTGTGGGGGATGCTGGCGCCGGCCATGGCAAACATCTCTCCGTTATAGAACTCGCTTTTGAATTCCGCGCGGCGCTCGACTTCAAGATACTCGGCAGCGGTCATTTTTCTTTTTGGAATAGCGGACATGGGTTATTGCCTCATTACTTGTGGTGCTAAAGTAGCTCAGAGTTTTCAAGCGACAACCTCCCTCTTTGTCATTCTGGAAGAACCTTCCCTCGCACTTGAAACACCTCTCAAAATAAGTTGTGTCTCGAGCACGAGGGAAGGCTCTTCCACAATGACGAGTCGAGGTGGCGCAAATATAAAACTCATCGCGCGAGAAGCAAATGCTTATTTGGCCTGCGCAATCTTCACGCGCCAATGCGGGCCGGAGGCGATCTTATGCACTGCGGCAAAGCTGTCTTGATTAATGGCGAACGAAACGCAAAGCACGCTATTGAGATAAAGCAACGGCTCGTTGAGCGCCACGTCGCCGAACGTGCGCACGTATGGCATTTTCCCTTCCCACAGAGTTTTCTCTTTCTCTTTGATTTGCACATACACTTCGTCGCCCAACTTCACGCCGAGTTTGAGAAAAGTTTGCTCGTCGAGGTTCGTCCAAATATTGCCGTATTGCGCGTCGAGGATGGGAATCGTGCCCCACACCGCGTTCTGTTCGAAGCGGGGCTTCTCATACGCAATCATTTCAACTTTCGCGGGCAGCGCCGGCCCGACTTGCGCGAAAGAAATTTTGCCTGAAGCGAGCCGCGCCGCGGTGTAAGCATACACGTCGCGCCCGTGAAAGGTATACGACTTCTCCGAGCCGGCGAGGCGATTGATTTTTTCATCGATCTGGCGCACCGCGGCAACACCCAGGTCCTCCGCGACGAGGGTGAGCGTGCCGTTATCCGGCGTGACGAAGTAGTGGCCGGTCTTCGTTTTCATGACAATAGACTTGCGCGCGGTGCCCACGCCGGGATCAACGACGGAGACGAACACGGTTCCGCTCGGCCAATAAGGCGCGGTTTGTTTGAGTTGATACGCCGCCTCCCAAATGTTGTACGCGGGAATCTCATGCGTCACGTCGAACATTTTGAGCTTGGCATCGACGCCAAACGCCACACCTTTCATGCACGCCACTGCGCCGTCTTTCAAGCCGAAATCGGTTTGGAAAACGAGCGCGGATTGGGCAAGGCAGAGTGAGAAAGATAAAAGAAGAGCGGAAGGAGTGAGACGGGTGATCTCTTTCATGGAGGGTTCCCTTTTGTTGATCTGCCACGGCTTGGCCGTGGCATTCGCCGTTTCATCATCGCGGAAACATCAGCCTCGGCCAAGCCGTGGCTGAACATTATTTAAGAATCGCGTTTTGATAATTGCTAAACACGCTTTCCGCCGCGGCATTGCCGCCGCAAATGACCGCGACGGGTTGTTTGAAATTTGCGAGCTTCGTTTCGTCTTGCAGCAACGCCGCAATCACCGCCGCGCCGGCGGGTTCGACGAGTTGATTGCACTCGCGCCAAAGCCAACGCATCGCTTCGATCAACTTTGCTTCTTCCACCAAAACAATCTCGTCGATATAACGCTGCGCGAGCGCGAGCGTGCGTTCGCATACGGCGCGCGGCGCGAGCGTGTCGGCAATCGTGCGCGTTTCGGGCAACGGGGTAACGCGGCCCGCGTTCACACTCACCGACAGCGACGGCGCGCCGATGGGTTCGACGCCGATGATGTGCACCTCCGGTTTGCGTTGTTTGATTGCCGCGGCCACGCCGCAAATCAAACCGCCGCCGCCAATGGCAATGAGCGCGCAATCCACTTCGGGCAAGTCTTCGAGCAATTCCAAGCCGAGTGTGCCTTGCCCGGCAAGCGTGGCTTCGGCGTCGAAGGCATGCACGTAACATAAATTTTCCTGCGCGGCATGTTCGAGCGCTTTGAGATTGGCGTCGTCCCAATCTCTGCCGTGTTTGAAAATTTGCGCGCCCCAACTTGCGATGCGGGCCACGCGATCTTCGCTCGCGCGCGTGGGCAAATAAACCAGGGCGGGAATGTTCAAGCAAAACGCGGCATAGGCAAGCGCAACACCGTGATTGCCGCCGGAAGCTGTGATCACGCCGCGCCGGCGCTGCTCGGCATTAAGTTGGAGTAAATGATTGAACACACCGCGCGCTTTGAACGAGCCGCCGACTTGCAGGTTTTCTAATTTGAGTTGAACGCGGGGAAAGGAATCGCCGTGCAGGCGCGGTCGCGGCAAAAGCGGTGTGCGGCGAACATAAGCCGCAATGCGTTGTTGAGCTTCAACAAAACTTGTGGGAGGTAAATCGAAACGCAAAGTGTGGTCTCCGGTTTCGGTTCGAGCTTACGATCACCCTGGTGAAGGTTCTAAGTGAGCGCCTAAAAATTACTTCCCGAGTTCGTCGTAGCCCTGCCCCCTTGTGGGGCATTGATGGAACACGAAATTGCATTGTTCCACCAGCCGCCCATAAGGGGCGTGGACTACTTTCGCACGGGTGGTTCGAGCATTTCAAAGTGACAGGAAAAATGCCGCAAGAATTTTGGTTGATAGGTGAGACGATAACCCGCGATGCGCGCGCGATTTTTCCAAACTTCTTCCAATACTTCGATCACATAATCAAAATGGCTTTGCGTATAAACGCGGCGTGGAAAGGCGAGCCGCACGAGTTCGAGCGGCGCGGGCAGTTCGTTTCCGTGGCTGTCGCAACGGCCGAATCAAAGCCGCAAGTGATGTCCGTTTAGAACTCC
>CAYNDW010000013.1:0-10824 GCA_964395375.1 uncultured Cytophagia bacterium | reverse complement strand
CGGTGCCCAACTCGACGCTGCGAATTCCGCCTTCGATATACAGCTCGTTCACTAATCCAATGCCCGGATAGTGCAGCGGCGGAATGTGCGGAAGTATGGCTTTCGCATCTAAAAATATAGCGTGCCCGCCCACCGGCCGCACGTGCGGAATGCCGAGCTTGAGCAGCTTGTTGCCCATGTACTCGATGGTCGCATGGCGATAAACTTGATAATCGTAATCGAGCGCTTCTTGCAAGCCCACGGCGATCACTTCCAAATCGCGTCCGGCAAGCCCGCCATACGTGGGAAAGCCTTCGCGCAAAATGAGCGCGTTGCGAAAATCCTGCGCCCATTGCGCGTTGTTGCACACGAAGAAGCCGCCGATGTTCGCGAGGCCGTCTTTCTTCGCGCTCATCGTGGCCGCATCGGCATAGGAAAACATTTCCTGCGCGATCGCCAGCAACGATTTGCCGCGATAGCCGGTTTCGCCTTCGTGAATGAAGTACGCATTTTCGGCAAAGCGGCACGCATCGAGCACGAGCGGAATGCCGTGCCGCTCCAATATGCGTTTCGCCGCGCGAATATTGGCCAAAGACACGGGCTGCCCGCCGCCGGTGTTGTTCGTCACCGTGATCATGCAGAACGGAATTTTTTCTTTGCCGTGCTCGGCGAGGAAGCGTTCAAGCTGCTCGAGATCCATGTTGCCTTTGAACGGCGCTTCGAAGCCGGGGTCATAACCTTCCGGGCACAAGAGATCCCTCGCCTGCGCGCCGACGAACTCGATGTTGGCGCGCGTGGTGTCGAAGTGGCTATTGTTTGGAACCAAAGCGCCGGGCCACAAACGCGTTTGCGCCAGAATGCCTTCCGCGGCCCGGCCTTGATGCGTGGGGAAGACGTGCTTCATACCCGTGATCATTTTGACCGTCGCTTCGAACCGCTTCCACGATTTGCTGCCGGCATAACTTTCATCGCCCAGCATCAACGCCGCCCATTGCTCCGTGGACATCGCGCCCGTGCCGCTGTCCGTGAGCAAATCGATGGGGCAATCTTCGGCGTCCAACAGGAAAACATTATTGTGGGCTTGATGCAGCGCTGCAATTCGCTCTTCCCGAGTCGTGCGCTTGATCGGCTCGGTGACTTTAATGCGAAAGGGTTCGATGATCGTGCGCATAGCGACTTTCCTTATTTCATTTCAGCCAGCGCGGTGCAGATCTTCTCCTCGACTTCCGAGGAGACCACGAGGTCCTCAAACGAAATCGCGCGCCGGGATTTTTTAATTTGAAGGGCAATGCCGTTAAACGTCGTGAGGCGCGGAAAAAGAACGCGGTAGAGGTATTGCAATGACAACGCCTGAACGCGTTACTACGAACAACGATTACCGATGAATCGTCACTTGCAAAATATGCTGGCCGACTTGCAACTCATCGACGAACTCCATGCCTTTGCGCACACGCGCGAAAATCGTATAGCGGCCGTCGAGGTGCGGCTGATCGGAGTGCGTAATGAACCATTGGCTGCCTTCCGTATCCGGGCCGGCACTGGCCATGCCCACCATGCCGCGCACATACCGCAGACGATTGAACTCCGAGCGAATCGCATAGCCGGGCCCGCCCCAACCGTCGCCGCGCGGGTCGCCGGCTTGCATCACGAAGTTCGGCACGACGCGATGAATCGTTTGCCCGTCAAAATATTTTTTCTGCGCGAGTCGAACAAAATTGAGCACCGTGAGCGGCGCCTCTTCGGGCAGAAATGCAATCTCGATTGTGCCCACCTCGGTTTTGATTTCCGCCCACGCGCCTTTTAGTTCTTTTATCTCGGCGAAAGAAAACGGCTGTGTCGCCCCGTGCGTTGCAGCCAAACGGCCGGTGAAATCTTGGCCGGTCAATTTCTTTAAAGCCTCGGCTGCGGCGCGCGCGAACGTTTTATCCTCTGCTTGCAAGGCTTCCTCTAAAACCGGCAGCGCGCTGCGATTGCCGCAGTCGGCTAGCGCATTGAAAAACATTTGCGCGGTTTCCGCATCGAGCGCCGCACGCACGTGGCGATAGGCCGTGATGATGGGTTCGGCATGTTGCAAGCGTTGCGTCGAATCTGCCGCGAGCTTTTGCGCCGCCGTGGCTGAAACCACGGGATCGCCGCTTTGTAGAGCTTCTAAATATATTCGCGCCGCGCGGTTTTGCGCGGAAAATTTTGCCAATGCTTCGAGCGCGGCGAGACGCACAGCGTTGTTTTCTTCGTGCTCCAATTTTTCCAGTGTTGCAAAAGCTTCGTCGCCGCCCAGCAAGGCGAGCGTGTTCGCCAATGCCGCGCGCAATGGTGAAGGCTCCGCATTGGTTAGGGGCAGCAGGAGCGGCAAAGCCTCGCGTTGTCGTAATTGGGCCAAAGCATGCGCCGCCGCCGCGCGCTCTTGCCAACTTGCGTTGACATTTTCCCCGAGCCGCTCTTGCAAAAAAGTTTCGCAGCTCGCCGAGACGAAACTGCCTTCGGCTTTGCGCAAACGTTCGAGCGCGTTGCCGAGCGCTTGCAGCGCGGTCACGCGCACGTGCAGATTTTCATTCGCCACCGGAAAATGATCTAATGAAAAATCCGCGGGGGAATATTTCAATTTGCCCAAAGCCGCGGCGGCATTCACGCGCACGCGCCAGTCGGCATCGCCGTGCGCCGCTTGCTTGAGTGCGGCGAGCGCGGTGTGCGCGGATAAAACGCCCAACGCCCGCGCAGCTTGCATACGCACCCGCGCGCTGCGATCGGTGAGGGCTGCGCTCAAAGCCGGAACAGTTGTCGAGTCCGCCAAACGCAGCAGCGCATAAGCCGAGCGCCACCGCACCTCTTCGCCTTTGTCTTGCAACAGGGCGGAGAGTTGCGCGCTCCACCGCGGACGTTTCAAATTGCGCTGGCCCAAGCGCGCCAATGCCAGCGCGGTTTCGGCGCGCACAATCGGAATATCGTCGTCGAGTTGTCGCACGAGCGTGGAATCCGTTTCCGGCGGCAAAGAATCGAGCGTCACTTTGCTCAACGCTTCGATGAGCGTGAGCCGCACTTCCAAATCTTTTTCTTCGGCAAGCAATTTAATGATCGCTTTGTTGGTGGCAGGCAAAGCCAGTTGCCCGAGTGCGAACGCGGCTTCGACGCGCACTTCCGGCGAACTGGAAGACATGAGTTCGCAAAGTGTGGTCGCGGCTTCGGGATCGCGCAAGCGCCCCAACGCCAGCGCCAACCGCCGCTGCACTTCCCAGCGCGGATGCAGTGTGAACTTCTGCAGCTCTTGCGCGGGCGCGCGGCGATCTTCCAGTTGCAAAATCTCATTAAACTCGTTATCGTAGCTGCGGCATCCCCACATCGACAAAAGAACGAAACAGAGAATGGCTGGGCGCATGATTCTTTCCAAGGTGTCAGTTCACGCAATAACCGGTCGCGTCATCGAGTGGATGAGGGCAAGAAAGACTGAGGCGATAGTATAGCGTTTAGTTGCGGCAACGTGCGCCGCCCTGCGGGTGAAGAGAACTCATAACGGCGAGGATTTGCAAGCCGTGTGGGTGGAGGGGTAAAGCGTATGAGCGGTTATAGCTGTCGTACATGTTGTGAGCCTCATCGAATTATTTTTAGCGCGTTGATAATAACCACGTGCCCGCTAAAATGCAAGCCCTTTGGCGCGGGCAGAATGAAGTCGCGAACACGTTCAACCACGCCTGAGCCGTGGTCGTGGTTTGATTCGAGCCAATTAAACACGCTCAACCACGGCTCGGCCGTGGTTTGATTCAAAGCCAAGCAACAACGTTCAATCAATGAATCGTTGCTTCCTTCAAGTGCAAGCCACGGCCAAGCCGTGGCTGAACTAACAAACGAACAAACCAACGAATCAATCGAGTCGTGGAGCGCATATGGCAAATCTTCGAATCGGCGTTGCGGGCGTGGGCCGTTTAGGCGGCTTGCACGCCAAGCTCTATCGTGAAATTGCGGCAGCGAATTTTCTCGGTGTTTATGATGCCGAAGTCGAGCGCGCGCAAGCCGTGGCGGAAGAGCACCGCGTCAAAGCTTTTTCATCCTTTGTTGAAATGCTGACGGCATGCGACGCAGTGAATGTTGTCGTGCCCACGAGCTTTCATTTCGAACTGGCGCAACAAGCGTTGCAGGCCGGCAAGCATGTGTTTATCGAGAAGCCGATTACCACGACGGTGGAAGAAGCGCGCACGCTGCTGGCATTGGCAAAGGAGCATAGCTGCGTTTTGCAAGTCGGCCACATCGAGCGCTTCAACGGCGCGTTGCGCGCGCTCGCTGGTTTTCCGCTCGCGCCCAAGTTCATCGAGTCGCATCGCATGGCCTCGTTCGATCCGCGCGGCACGGACGTCGCCGTGGTGCTCGATTTGATGATTCACGACATCGATATTATTTTAAGCTTGGTGAAAAGCCCGCTCACGCGCGTGGATGCGAACGGGGTCGCTGTGGTCTCATTGGAGCCGGATATTGCCAACGCGCGCTTGCAATTCGCGAACGGCTGCGTGGCCAATGTCACCGCGAGCCGCATCTCGCAAAAGAAGATGCGCAAGATGCGCTTGTTTCAACGCGACGCGTATGTCTCGATTGATTTCTTGCAAGGCTTGAGCGAAGTCTATCGCTTGGTGGGGGCAGAAGAGGCGAGTGGAAAATTTTCTTTTCCGATCACGCTCGGCAAATTAGAGCAAGGCGCGCGGCCGCGCCACATCCTCTACGAAAAATTCGAAGCGCCGGAGGGCAACGCGCTCAAGATGGAGTTGGAGAGTTTTATCCACGCGATTCAAACCGCAACGCCGCCGCCCGTCACCGGCGAAGACGGTCTGCGCGCATTGGAAGTGGCGACGCAGATTACGGAGTTGATTAAAGCGCAAGTGGAGAAGAAATAGAGCGAGACATTATTTAACGCCATTCGCGTGCAAGGCGGTTTTGATTTTCTCAACGAGTGCCGTAACTTGCTGCGCCGCCTCGCTCACGTCTTCTTCCGCGAGGCCGCTCTCCACGATCAACGGATAGCGCTCGATAAAATAGAAGCCGGTGATTTTTTGGCAAAGGGTGCGGAATTTTTCCAAAGAAGGATCATACACCGTCGCGTCCTGCAAGAGCGCTTCCAAATCATGAATGCGATCAAGCTCCCAGCCTTTCGACAAAAGAAAGGCCTTTAAAAATTTCTCCACGGATTGTTGGAGATAAAAGCCGGCAGCTTCATGATCGTGTACCTCAAGAAGGAATTCAACTCTGCCCCAATCCTTCTCGGCGATCCGCAGCCAATCGTTAGGGTAGATTGAGTCTTCATACTTCATAAAGCAGCCTCCCTCTTCTCAAAATTTCAGCCACAAATTGATCGCCTATGCGCAAGCGCCTTTCCATTTCGTGCGGCGTGAGTACCAGCGGCTCAATCGGCGCTTTGCGCTTGGGATCGGTTAAAATACGTCGCACCGTTGTCCAGCGGTCAATGAACCGCTCCGAAGTTTCTTTTATAATGAGCAAATCAATGTCGCTGTTCGGCCGGGGATTGCCATAGGCATACGAGCCATACAGTATCACTTTCTGCGGCTGATACTGCGCGAGCAGTTTTTGTAGGAGACCTTGTATGAGCGTTTCGCTTTCGTTGGAAGTCATTTGACCGCTCGTTTCGGAGATGAAGGGACGCCAGTCTTTTTGTCGGGCGGATGATAGGGATTTGCCGTTTAAAGCGCAAGGTCGGCTTCTTGGAGAAAACAACCTCTTGCCTTTCCGCCAAATCTTTCTAATTTGGCGCACCATCATCGCAACCATTTTACGCCTAGCGCGAGCCTGATTATGTATCGTGATCCCGAACTCATCTCGACCCTGCCCGCCACCGAAGTGATCGTCGGCAAAAGCATGCCGCGCAAAGAAGGCCTTGCCAAAGTGAAAGGCGAAGCGCAGTACGTTGACGATCTCTCCTTTCCCGATATGCTCTTCGGCAAAACCGTGCGCAGCACCATCGCGCGCGGCACGATCACCGGCATCCAATTCGATCCGGCGTTCGATTGGAGCCGTGTCGTCAGCGCAGACTATCGCGACATTCCCGGCCGCAATGTGGTGACGTTGATTGAAGACGATCAACCGCTGCTCGTGGAAAAAGAAGTGCGGCACCACGACGAGCCGATTCTCTTGCTCGCGTGCAAAGATCGCGAAACGCTCGAAGACGCGCTCAAGCACATTCAGATTTTTTATGAAGAAAAGCCGCCGGTGCTCTCGCCGGAACAGGCACTTGCCGCGGGAGAGCAACACGACGCGAGCCTGATCATCCACAAAACCGATAACGTCATCAAAAGTTTTCTTATTCAACGTGGCGAGCTCGAGGCCGGCTTTGCGCAATCCGAAGTCGTTGTCGAAGGCACGTATCGCACCGGCTTGCAGGAGCATGTTTATATCGAGCCGCAGGGCGTGATCGCCATTCCCGGCAGCGATGACGCGATTACGGTGCAAGGCTCGATGCAATGTCCGTATTATGTTCACAAAGCGCTTAAAGTTTTGTTCGATCTGCCCGATGACAAAGTGATCGTCATTCAAACCGTGACCGGCGGCGGCTTTGGCGGCAAAGAAGAGTATCCGAGCATGATTGCGGGCCATGCGGCCTTGCTCGCGCGTAAGTCCGGAAAGCCGGTGAAGATTGTTTATGATCGTGCCGAAGACATTGCGGCCACGACGAAACGCCATGCGGCGATCGTGCAGCACAAAACCGGCGTGAGCCGCGAAGGCAAGCTGCTCGCTGCGGACATTGATGTGATTATGGATGGCGGCGCGTATGCGACGTTGAGCGCAGTCGTGCTTTCGCGCGGCGCGATTCACGCGCTTGGGCCGTACAACTGTCCGAACGTTCGCATTCGCGCGCGCGTCGTCGCGACGAACACGCCGCCCGCGGGTGCATTTCGCGGCTTCGGCGCGCCGCAAACTTGCTTTGCGTATGAAATGCAAATGAACAAAATCGCGCAGACACTCGGCATTTCGCCTTTGGAAATTCGCCGCAAGAATCTCGTGCGCGAAGGCGACGTCACCGCGACCGGCCAAGTGCTCAAACTCAGTGTCAGCGCGGAGCAAGTGCTCGAAGCTGCGGTGAGTGATTCGAACTATGTCGCCGAATACGAAACGGCGCAAAAGCAAAACGGTGCGCACAAACGAGTCGGCGTCGGCCTCGCGCTCTTCTTTCACGGCGCAGGCTTCACGGGCAGCGGCGAGCGGCGCTTGCCCACGCGCGCGGGGATTGAATTGACGCATGCAGGCAAAGTGCGCGTGCTCACGAGTTCGATTGAAATGGGACAAGGCACGGAGACGATCTTTTGTCAATTAACGGCCGAGGCGCTCGGCGTGAATTACGACGACGTGGAGTTCGCGCAACCGAACACGGCGCTCGTGCCGGACAGCGGGCCGACCGTGGCCTCGCGCACCTGCATGGTTGTCGGCAAGGCTTTGCAAGACGCGGTCCGCGTGATGAAACGCAAGCTTGAAGCGTTTGCGGGTGAAAAATGGCTTGCGCGCGAAGTTGAAATTCGCGCGAGCAAGTTGTGGGTGAATGAACGGGAAGTCGCAAGCTTTGCCGCGTTGGCGCAAATGTATTTCGCGGAACATGGCGCGGGGAAAGAGCTGCATGGCTACAAACTGCCGGACGAGATTCAATGGGATGATAACACCTACACCGGCGATGCGTATCCCGTATTCGGCTGGGCCGCGGATGTCGCGAAAGTCGAAGTCGATATGGACACGTTCGAGGTGAAAGTGCTCGAATGCGTTTCCGCGGTGGATTGCGGCAAAGCGTTGAATCCGGTTTTGCTCGAAGGGCAGATCGAAGGTGGAACGTTGCAAGCCCTCGGGCATGCGACGATCGAAGAAGTGGTGATGCACAACGGAAAGGTCGTGAACAATCGCATGACCAATTGCATTATCCCCACCTCGCTCGACACGCCGGAGCTGCGCGTGCTGCTCATCGAGAATCCGTATCCGTATGGCCCGCACGGAGCGAAAGGCATCGGCGAGTTGCCAATGGACGGCGGCGCTGCGGCGGTCGCGGCCGCGGTGTGGAACGCGACGGGTATCTTTCCAAACGAGGTGCCGATGACGCCGGAGAGGTTGCAAGCGGCAAGTGAGAAAGTATAACGCAAGGGGTGAAGCATGGAACAAGACAGTCCCTGGAAAGAAGTGCTGGAAGATTTATTCGAAGAGTTCCTCGAATTTTTCTTCCCGGAAGTGCATCGCGATCTCGACTTGAGCAAAGGCTATGAGTTCTTGGATAAAGAGCTGCAGCAGATTCTCGTCGAGAGCGAGACCGGCGCGCGCGTGGTTGACAAGTTGGTGAGGGTCTATCTGCGCGACGGCAGCGAAAGCTGGCTGCTCATTCACATCGAGATTCAAGGCTATGCGCAGGAAGAGTTTCCCGAGCGCATGTACGTTTACAACTATCGCATCTTCGACGGATTCCAAAAGGAAGTGGTGAGCCTCGCGCTGCTGACGGACGACGACATGCGCTTTCGTCCGAGCGAGTATCAACGTTCGCGTTGGGGCTTCGGAGTGCGGTGTTGGTTTCCAGTGGTCAAGCTTATCGACTATCGCGCGCGCTGGCCGGAGTTGGAGGCGAGCGAGCATCCGTTTGCGCTGGTGACGAGGGCCTTTTTGAAAACGCTCGAAGTCGAAGGCAACGCGCAAGAGACTTATAGTTGGAAGAAAACTTTTTTGCTTGCGCTTTATCACCTCGGCCTGTCGCGCGAAGCCGTGCGGACGCTCTACAAGTTCGTTGATTGGATCATGCGGCTGCCGAAAGAAATGAACGAAGCGCTTTATTATGAACTCAAAACCATCGAGGAGAACAAGGCCATGCCGTACATAACCACTGCTGAACGCATCGGAATGGAGAAAGGAATGGAGAAAGGAATGAAAACTGTCATCACCAAGATGCTTAAAACCAAATTCGGCGAAGACGGGCGATCTTTAGCCGAGCGCGCCGCTCTAATGCAAGGCTTATCGACTTTGGAAGAGTTGTCGGAGAAAATCCTGCTCGCGCAAAGCATTTCCGAAGCCGAGAGCTTTTTTCACGAGATCGAATTGCGCCTCAGCTAATCCGAAACTCTCCATGATCATCCCATTCAAAGTCAACGGCAAACCTTACGAACTCGACGCGCCGCCAATGAAGCGGCTGCTCGACGTGTTGCGCGAAGATTTGCACTTGACCGGAACCAAAGAAGGCTGCGGCGAAGGCGAATGCGGCTCGTGCTCCGTGTTGCTCGAGGGCGAAGTTGTCAACTCTTGCCTCGTGCCGATTTGCCAAGTTGAAAACGCGAGTATGATCACAGTCGAAGGTTTGGCGTGCGACGGTCGTTTGAGTCTCGTGCAGCAAGCCTTCCTCGAACACGGCGGCGCGCAATGCGGCATTTGCACGCCGGGCATGTTGATCGCCGCCACCGCTTTGCTGAATGAAAAGCCACAGCCGACGCGCGATGAAATCAAAGAAGCGATTGCCGGCAATCTTTGCCGCTGCACGGGCTACATGAAAATTTTCGAGGCCATCGCCGCGGCCGGCAAATTGGATTGATGGAGCGATGGAGTGTTGGAGTGATGGGTCATGAATTTTACCGCATTACTACGCGGAGCACAAAATAGGTTACACTTCGCACCTCTATTATTGTCATTCAGAAAGAATCCTTTTGAGCACTTGGCAGCATCTCAGGCGAGTAAAAAGATTCCTTCTGAATGACAGGTGAGGAGGAAAAGTGTAACCTACATATCGCTCGGATTAATAAACTCTCTGTGACGACGAGCATCATATGATTTCAACCATTGCCGTACAAACTCCCCGCACGTTGCCCGAAGCCTACGATCTTCTGCAAAAGCAGCAAGGCCGCATCAAAATTTTGGCCGGCGGCACGGATTTGATGGTGACGCTCAACGCGCGCGTGGAAGTGTCCCCGGCGTATTTGAATATTTGGCCCCTGCATGAGTTGCGCGGCGTTTCGGAAGTTGGCGCTGCCCTCCGCATTGGCGCGTTGACAACATACGCGCAAATCATTCGTTCGCCGCTCGTGCAGCAGCATGCGCGTATTCTCCTCGAAGCCGCGAAATCCGTGGGCGCGGCGCAGATTCAACATCGCGGCACGCTCGGCGGAAATGTGGTGAATGCCTCGCCCGCAGGCGATACGTTGCCCGTGCTCGCGGTGCTCGAAGCGGAACTTGAAATCGGCAGCACACGCGGCGTGCGCAAAATTCCTTTCGCTCAGTTTTATACCGGCTATCGCAAAACCGTGCTCGCCTCCGACGAGTTGCTACTCGCGGTTCATCTCCCCCGGCAACATGCAGAGACTTGGCAATACTTTCGCAAAGTGGGCACACGCCAAGCGCAGGCCATTTCCAAAGTGGTGATGGCGCTTGTTGCTCGTATTGATGAAAAGAAGCAGGTGGAGAGCGTTCGCATCGCTTACGGCAGCGTCGCGCCCACGGTGATACGCGCGCCGCAAACGGAAAAAATTCTCACCGGACAAGTTCTCACCGCAAGCCTCATCGCGCAAGCGCAACAAGGCGCGAGGCAAGAAGTGCATCCCATTTCCGACGTGCGCTCCACTGCGGACTATCGTCGTCTCATCGCGGGGAATATTTTAGCGCGAAGCTTACACGAGCTTGCGCTGGATAAACCAAAGTGACGCCGATAGCGGCCTCTGCGTTCTGGGTCGCGATTTTTATTTAAAAAAAATACGCATCTTGCGTCACACCACCCGCTGAACAACTTTGAGATTTCATCACGCAAGGAGGCTGTGAGATGGATGAAAGCAGGCAAGGTTATTATCATCACCCGACCGTGCAGGGCGAGCAGGTGGTGTTTATCAGTGAAGATGATTTGTGGAGCGT
>CAYNDW010000012.1:0-23636 GCA_964395375.1 uncultured Cytophagia bacterium | reverse complement strand
GGCGATACTGCCCAGTGCTTAAAAAGATTCCGCCTGAATGACACGGCACGGAGGCACGTGCTTGATTACCGATCTTGATCGTCAAATTTCATAAGGCGCTACGACAACCGCAATCAATCGAGCACCAACCATGAACCTTGCACTTCCTCAACTCAAACGCTGCCTGTTCGCCGCAATCAGTTCTCTTCTTCTATTAACCAACGCGAGCCAAGCCCAAGACCTTGGCGCGCAACAAGATCTCACAATTGACGCGAAGATGCGCACCGCCGTCATCGAAGGCGCGATCCGCGCGCTCAATGAGAATTACATTTTCCTCGAAACCGCAAAGCAAATGGAGCAAGCCCTGCATGCGCGCATGCAGCGCAAGGAGTATGACGCACTCACCAGCGCGCGCACGTTCGCGAACACGCTCACGCAGCACTTGCAAGAAGTAAGTCGCGACAAACACCTGCGTGTGCGCTATTCCTTCGAGAGCTTGCCGGAATTTAAATCCGAAGAAGATTCGCCGAGCGAGCACGCATTTCAACGCCAAGTCAATTTCGGCTTTGATCGGGTCGAGCGTTTGCGCGGCAATGTCGGCTATATCGACTTGCGCGGCTTCATGGACGCCGAAGCCGGCAGCGCAACCGTTGCCGCGGCCATGAACTTCCTCGCGAATACCGATGCTCTCATTTTTGATCTGCGCCAAAACGGCGGCGGCGAGCCGGAGATGGTCGCGCTCATTTCGAGCTATCTTTTCGGGCAGCCCACGCACCTCAACGATCTCTATTCGCGCTTCGATAATCGGACGCAGGAATTTTGGACGCACGCCAACGTGAGCGGCGCGCGTTATCTCAACAAAGAAGTTTATGTGCTCACCAGCCGCTACACTTTCTCCGCGGGAGAAGAGTTCACGTACAATCTCAAAAATCTGAAACGCGCCACGATTGTCGGCGAAGTCACGGGCGGCGGCGCGCATCCCACGCGCCCGCATCGCATTCATGATCATTTCTCTATCGGCGTGCCCTTCGCGCGCGCGATCAATCCCATCACCAAAACCAATTGGGAAGGCCTCGGCGTGCATCCGGAGGTTGCCGTGCCCCGCGAGCAAGCGCAGCACGTTGCTCATATCGCCGCGCTCAAAAATATTTTATCGAACACGGCGGACACGCAGCGCCGCGAGCAATTGCAAAGCGCGCTTGCCTCCGTGCAGCGCGAGTTGGAGGAAATGAAGACGCCACCCGCTGCTGCGCCTTCCACTGAGTCAACTACAGACGTTGTTTTGCCCAATACGATCGCCGCCCAAACGTTGCGCGATTTTCTCCGCGCTTTTAACACGGGCGAACTTGCCGCGTTGCGGCGCTTTCATGAGGAGCACGGCGAGAATCCCAACAATGCGCAAGAGGACATGGATTTCTATGCGCAAAGCGGCGGATTGAAGCTGCACAGCGTAACGAGCACGAGCGCGTATGAAATCGAAACGCTCGTACAAGCCAAACGCGATAAGCGCTGGCTGCGTTTCGGCATCACTGTGGCGACGAGCGCGCCGCACGGCATCAACGACATCCGCGTGCAACCCGCAAGCGCGCCGAGCGAGGTACTTGAAAAAAAGTAACGTGGTACAAAGCGCGCGTCCTCCTTCCTGTCATCCTGAAGGATCTTTCCTAGTACACTGTTACGTTAATTTCGTAGCCCTGCCCCCTTGTGGGGCATTGTTGCGCCCGCGAGTTTATTGGCATCGACAGCGCCCCACAAGGGGGCGGGACTACAAAAATTTAGGTAACAGTCTACTAGTTCTGGGTGAAGCGCCTAGTGCGAGGGAAGGTTCTTACAGAATGACAAGTTAGAGGACACACGAAGCATTCTAACCAAGAGGTTCTCATGTTCAAACTCATCGTTGAAAAAGAACTGCGCGAGATCATCACTTCCACAAAATTCGCAGTGACGTTCGGCGTGGCCGCGGTGCTCATTCTGCTCACGTTCTATGTGGGCGCGAAGAACTATCAGGTGAGCCGCGCGCAATATGAAGCGGCGAAAAAAGAAAATTTGCGCAAGATGGAAGGCCAAACCGATTGGTTGATGGTGCGCAACCATCGCATCTTCCTGCCGCCACAGCCGCTCGCGATTCTCGTCACCGGCATTTCGAATGACGTGGGCCGCACGATTGAAGTCGCGGGCCGCGGCGAGTTGAGCGCGCAAGAGAGCCGGTTCAATGAAGATCCCATCTTCGCGGTGTTCCGCTTTTTAGATTTGGACTTCATCTTTCAAATCGTGCTCTCGCTGTTTGCGATATTGTTTGCCTACGATGCGATCAACGGCGAGAAAGAGCGCGGCACGCTGCGCTTGTCATTTGCGAACAACTTGCCGCGCGGCACGTTCATTCTCGGAAAAATTTTCGGCTCGTTCGTCGCGCTTGCCGTGCCGCTACTCATACCGATCTTGCTCGGGTGTTTGCTGCTCCCACTGTTGGGCGCGCCGATGTTGAGCGATGATTGGATCAAGCTCGGCCTGGTGATTCTTGCGGGCATGCTTTATTTCGGCGTGTTTCTCACGCTCTCGGTTTTCATGTCAGCGCTCACGCAACGCTCTTCGCATTCTTTCCTCATGCTTTTGGTGACGTGGGTTTTCACCGTGCTCATTATTCCGCGCGCCTCGGTGTTGATCGCGGGCCGCGCAGTGGACGTGCCTTCGGTCGATCAAATCGCGGCGCAGAAGAATCGCTTGCGCTCGCAGATGTGGGAGGAAGATCGCAAACGCATGACCGAGTTCAAACCGACGCCGAGTCCCGACCCCTCGCAAATGATGAAAGAGTTCAATGAGTTCATGCAAAAGAACGCGGAGGAGCGCGATAAAAAAATGCGCGAGCTGGCTTCGCGTTTGAATGAAGAGCGCCGCAATCGCCAGCTCGTACAAGAGCGCGTCGCGTTCAGCCTCGCGCGCATTTCGCCGAGCGCGGTGTTCTCGTTGGCAACTACGACTTTGGCGAGCACCGGGCTTGATCTCAAAGAGCATTTTGTGAATGAAGCCACGGCTTATCAGCAATCGTATGCGAGCTTTATTAAAGAGAAGACCGGCATGAACCTCGGCGGCGGGTTTATGGTCATGCGTGTGACCACGGGCGATGAACAAGAGAAGAAGCCGATTGACCCGCTCGAATTGCCGGAGTTCACGTATCACCAGCAAGAACGCGCGCGCGTGATGCAATCGTCGTTGTTTGATTTTGGCTTGTTGGCGGGATTCAATCTGCTGTTCTTCGCCGGCGCGTTCGTGGCGTTTTTGAGGTATGATTTGAGGTGAGAAAGCGCTTGGGGCAGAGGGCGTAGCGCATAGCGTCGAAAGGCAAAAGCTTGTCTGTGCGGTGGGTTCATCGCAAATCGAATTATCTGACAAACGTGCGCGGCTTGAATTTCTCGTCGTTCAAGATGCGGATGTTGTCGCCGGACTCGCCGAAGACGAAGATGCCGCGTTTGTAGGCGAAGCGCTCGACGTCTTTTTCGATGCTCATGCCCGCAGCGCCGCCGTAAAGCTTGGGTCGGCGAAGATGAGGAAAAAATTTGAAAACGTCCGGCATTTTTGCGATCAAGTCTTCGATGTCCTTTTTCTTTAGCTTTAATTTTACTTCGATCAAGATCGCAGCCTCAGGGCCGGCGCCGACAATATCGAACTCGACATTGTCGCCGTTGCGACGACCCTTCAAGCCGGTATAGAGTTCTTTAATGTTGATGTTGCGCGTCTTTAAGAGGCGATCAATTGCAGGAAAAACGGCTTGCTCTGCAAAGAGCCCCAAGGAGTCCGTGATGCCTGCGACTTGTTTAGCCAAACGATCTAACTTTTCCTCGGTTCGCTTTGATTGGCGCTCGGTTTCTTGATGGCTTTCACGCAGAATGCGCTCGGTCTCTTTGAGAGATTGGCGCGTTTCCGCGATAGACTCTCGCGTTTCGCGAAAACCGTGATAGACCAATTCTTCAAGTTTTTCAAGTGTAGTCATATACAACCCCTTTCAGTTTAATGAACAACCTGCTTTGAACTTGACGCGTCAATATAAGGGTTCAAACGCCAAAGTCAAGATTGGAGAAAACCATGCTGCGCACGATCATTGAAAAAGAACTCAAAGCCATCCTGCTCAGTCCCAAGTTCGTCGTCACGTTTGCGGCGTGCTCGCTGCTGATCATTCTCAGCGTGTTCGTCGGCATTCAGGAATATCGCGCGATGGTGCGGCAATATGAAACCGCGACGCAGCTTGCGGAGCAGCAATTGCGCGAGGCTTCGGGGTGGATGGGCATCTCAAACTCCGCGTATCGCAAGCCCGATCCCATGCAGATTTTCGTTTCGGGCGTACACAATGACGTCGGACGGCTCTCGGTCATCAGCAGCTTCGAAGGCGTGCGTTTGCGCAACAGCATTTACTCCGATGATCCCATCTTCGCGGTGTTTCGTTTCATCGATCTCACCTTCATCTTCCAAGTCGTGCTCTCGCTGTTTGCGATTCTCTTCACGTATGATGCGATCAACGGCGAGCGCGAGAATGGAACCTTGCAACTCAGCTTTGCGAACGCGATCCCGCGTGCGCAATACTTGCTTGGCAAGTTTATCGGCGCGCTGCTCGGTTTGATCGTGCCGCTGCTCATCCCCATCTTGCTCGGTGTGTTGCTGGTCATGTTTTTTCAAATTCCACTCACGGCGCTGCATTGGAGCAAGCTCGCAACGCTGCTCGGCATTTCGTTGCTCTTCTTCACGTGCTTTGTGGCGATGGGCTTGCTCATTTCCGCGCTCACGAAACGCTCGTCGATTTCGTTTCTCGTCGCGCTCGTGGCGTGGGTGCTCTTTGTGTTGATCATTCCGCGCGGCGCAGTGATGGCAGCGGGGCAACTTGTGCCTGTGCCGAGCGTGGCGGAAATCGAAGCGCAACAAGACGGTTTTGAAAAAGAGAAATGGCAAGAGTTGACGAAAGGCTTGCAAGAGCGCTGGCAAAAGCGCAATGCCGTGACGGAAGGCATGTCGTCGAAAGAGCGCGAAGCTTATATGGATGAGCACGAATGGGAGTGGATGGAAGAGGAAGATAAAAACCGTAAAGCGGCGCAAAAAGAGATCGAAGCGTTTTCACTAAAACTGCGCGAGGAGCTGCGCAATCGCAAGATCACGCAAGAGCGGCTGGCATTCTCGCTTTCGCGCTTCTCTCCGGCCTCGGCCTATCAGCTTGCCGCGATGAATTTGGCGGGCACGGACCTCGCGATCAAAACGCGTTATGAAGACGCGATGCAAATCTATCGCACCGCGTTTAATGATGCGGTGGAAAAGAAACGCAAAGCGGACGGCGGACACGACGGCATTCAAATGCGTTGGAGCAGCGACACGGGCATGAAGATCACGATGGGGCGCGAAGGCGGCGCGCTCGAAGTTTCCGATTTGCCGCGCTTCACGGCGCCGGAGATTACTTTCGCAGAAGCGTTCGCGCCCACGATTCTTGATTTCGGTTTGCTCGCGGTGTATACCATGCTCGCGTTGGCGGGCGCGTTTGCGGCGTTTTTGCGGTATGATGTGCGGTGAGGGAAATAACTTCTTTGGATTTCAAAACGCGAATAGACGCTAATGAGCGCGAATGAACCGGAAGCAATAACTTTCCCCAACGGATAAAAGCTGCCAACTGTTGGCTAAACAACTTCTGTTGGCTGCTATTATCCGTTGAGAAAAGTCTTTGCTTTTTGCATTGCATCTTGAGGCTAGCGCCTTCGAGCTTTCCTAAAAACAAAGGCCGCCCTTATCGCAATAAGAGCGGCCTTTTCATTTTAAGCCGGCAAAACGTGAGTGAGGCTTTACTTCACCAACAATAACTTCCGCACGAGTTTGATTTCGCCGCTCTTCAGCACATAATAATAGATGCCGCTCGGCAGCGTGTGCGCGGCAAACTCCACCGTGTGTTGCCCCGCCTCCTGTTGACCTTCCACCAACGTCGCGACCTCCGCGCCGAGCACACTATACACTTTCAACGTCACGTGCGCGGCTTCGGGCATGCTAAAAGTAATGCTCGTGCTCGGATTGAAGGGGTTCGGATAATTCTGCGCGAGCATGAACTCTTCCGGCGCTGCTTCATTTTCACTTGCACTGCTCGCCACGCTCTTCGCAAGTCCGGCATAAACCTCCATGTCGTTCACGCGATAGCTCGAACTGTTCTTCACGGTCATGTATAGCCGGACATAACGTGCGCTCACCGCGGCAAACGAGACATCATCCGTGCCGCCATTGCCCGCGTTGTCCGTGAGCACGGTCGTCCAATTCACGTCGTCGTTCGAGACTTGAATCTCATAGGTCTTCGCATAGTAAGTGCTGCGCCATTTGATGACGACGCGCGACACGGTTTGCGCCGTTTGCAAATCCACGCGCAGCCAATTGACCGGATTGCTAGTCAAGCTGCCGCTGCGCCAATACGTGCTCGTGCTGCCGTCAAACGCGCGGCTCGCGACGTTAGTGCCGCTCGTGCTCAATGCCGTGGCGGGTTTGTTCAATGCAAGATTGGAGCCGCTCGCCGCGGAGGTGGTGGCGTTGGCCTCGTTTGAAAAAGTGGAGTTGCCGCCGAGGTTGTGCGCGAAAACGCGATAGAAATACTGCGTGCTCGCCGCAAGGCCCGTGTTCGAGAATGAAATCACGTTCGCGCCGACGGAGCCGACCTCGGCATACGTTCCTCCCGCGCCGGTTTTGCGTTCGATTTTAAAACCGTCTTCATTGCTCGCGTTGTCCGTCCACGCAAGATTGATCTGGCTGCTGCTGATCGTCGTCGCAGTCAAACCGCTCGGGGCATTGGGCGGCGTGGGCGTGCTTTGCGTGGTGGCATTGGCTTCATTTGAAAAAACCGAATTGCCCGCGGTGTTATGCGCGTAGACGCGATAAAAATATTCCGTGCTCGCCGCGAGGCCCGTGTTTGAAAACGAAGTGACGTTCGCAGCGACCGCTCCAACCTCCGCATATGTTCCTCCCGCTCCGGTCTTGCGCTCGATCTTAAAGCCGTCTTCGTTGCTCGCATTGTCCGTCCACGAAAGATTGATTTGGCTCGCGCTCACTGCCGTCGCGCTCAAACTTGTCGGCGCGTTGGGCGGCGTGGGCGGGCTTTGCGTCGTCGCGTTCGCTTCATTGGAATTGGCGGAATTGCCGCCGGCGTTATGCGCAAACACGCGATAGAAATATTGCGTGCTCGCGGCGAGGCCCGTGTTTGAAAACGAAGTGACGTTCGCAGCGACCGCTCCAACCTCCGCATATGTTCCTCCCGCGCCGGTCTTGCGTTCAATTTTAAAACCGTCCTCATTGCTCGCATTGTCGGTCCACGTGAGATTGATTTGGCTGCTGCTGACGGCGGTCGCAACCAAATTGCTCGGCGCGCTCGGCGGTGTTGTGCCGGCGAGTGTGGTTGCATTCACGAGATTCGAATACGCCGAATTGCCCGCGCTATTATAGGAGCGAATGCGATAGCCATACTTCGTATTCGCCGTGAGACCTGTATTGGAATAGGAAGTGACATTCGCCGCTACAATTGCGATCTCCGTGTACGTGGTGGAAGCGCCGGTGCGACGTTCGATCTTTACGCCGTCTTCGTTGTTCGCATTATCCACCCACGTGAGATTGATTTGACTGCTGCTCACCGCGGTCGCGGTCAAACTCGTCGGCACTGCGGGAATCGTCACCGTGCCTGTGGTGGTCGCGTTGGCTTCATTTGAAAAAGCCGAGTTGCCACCGGTGTTGTGCGCGAAGACGCGATAAAAATATTGCGTGCTTGCGGCAAGCCCCGTGTTGGAAAACGAAGTCACGTTCGCGGCCACAGAACCAACTTCCGCATACGTTCCGCCCGCGCCGGTTTTGCGTTCTATTTTAAAACCGTCTTCGTTGCTCGCGTTGTCGGTCCACGCGAGATTGATTTGACTGGCGCTGATCGCGGTCGCGTTCAAACTTGTCGGCGCATTCGGCGGCGCAGGCGGGCTTTGCGTGGTCGCATTCGCTTCGTTGGAATAAGCAGAATTGCCGGAGCCGTTGAACGCGCGCACGCGATAAAAATATTCCGTGCTCGCGGCAAGGCCCGTGTTGGAAAAAGAGAGCACGCCCGCAGCGACGGAACCGACTTCGGCATACGTTCCTCCCGCGCCGGTTTTGCGCTCGATCTTGAAACCGTCTTCATTATTGGCGTTATCGGTCCACGCGAGATTGATTTGGCTCGCGCTGATCGCGGTAGCGCTCAAACTTGTCGGCGCATTCGGCGGTGTGGCCGGCGCAAGTGAAAGATAGTTGTGGAGATAATTTTTCGTGCCCTCGTCGCTGGCGAGCACGAGGATGCCGGTGGTGCTATTGACGGTTTGCCGCGTACCCGTGGGATTGTTCGTGAGCGCATCGCTTTCGCTGCGAATAAACTCCGTGCCCACGCCGAGCGGGAAAGAGATGTTATCGAGGTTGGAGCTTTTCATATAGATGCTGCGCGGGGAGCCGGTGAGACGCGCCATGAACACGTAGATATTGCGATTCTCCGTATCCACCGCGAGAATTGGGCGCGTGTGATCGTCCGAAACTTTGCCGACTTCGTGCGCGGACCACACGCCGCTGCTGCCGTTGCGTTTCAGCAAATAGATCAGCGTCTCGCTCGAAACTTCAGAACTCGACTTCGTGGCGACATACACATTGCCGCCGTCGTCCGAAGTCATTTTGATATTGATGTGATCGTCGGCCACGGGCTTGCTGCTGACTTCCAACGACGTTTCGCGCGCCTGCCACGTCATATCCGGATCGCCGTCAACGTGCGTGGCGAAATACATCTTCTCATCGGTTTGATTGCTCCACAACACGCCGATGCGATTGCCGAATGCGACAATGGCGGAAATGTCATCGGAGTTCACATTGGAGCCTTGCACCGGAACTTGAAACGCCGTGCCCCAAGTGAGATCGTCGGTCGTGCTGCGATTCACCATAATCGTCGTGTTCGAAGCCCACGTCACCCAGAGTTTGCCCGCGGTGTCTTTCGCGATGGTGAGCGTTTCCGATTTCTCGCCGTTCACGTCAACCGGAAAGCCCGCGTCGAGCGTGTAGGTATCCGAAGTTGAATTGTAGCTATAGCGATAAAGACGCCCATTGCCCGTGGCGCTCGTGCTTTCCATCACATGCGAGGCGATATACAACTTCGTGCCGTCCCACAGCGCGTCGCTCAACGTTTGCGAACGGTCATCCACGTCCGGCCCGACGTTGGTCCAACATTGCGAAGCGAGATTGAATTGGTGAATGCGATATTTATTCGCACTCGTGGACCACAGCACGCCCCACCATGAGCCGTCGTGCCACCACAGCTTATGCTCCGGCTTCTCCGCGGTGGGTTGAAAATAAACCGTGCTGCCGAAATTAAAATCGCGATAGCCCGCGGTGATCGGGGTTGAAGTGCAGGTTTGCGCTTGCGCGGGCGCAATGAAACCACCGAACGCACTCACCAGACTCAACGTTATTACAAGAAATCGCCGCAACCACACTCGCTTCCCATCCTGTTCCGTTGCACGAAGTTGATGCATTTCGCACCTCCTGAGGTTGATACTGCGTGGGTGAACTTCTCCTCTTTGATCTGTCATTCTGTAAGAACCTTCCCTCGTGCCCGGTTTTATTTCCAGGGCGAGGGAAGTTTTTTGCAGAATGCCGGATCGCGCGGAGTAATAAAACAACCCCCAGCAATATAAGCTTCCTCCAAACGCGACAACCCACGATTTGAACTCTTCGCCGCAATCGCGAAAAATTTCAAACCGTGGGTTAAAAAGAAAAGCGTGTTGCTTTAAAAATAGAGCCTAGCCGTTTTATTCAAACCGCAACGCCGTAATCGGATCCATCTTCGCCGCTTTGCGCGCGGGATAAAGTCCGAACACGATTCCGACCATCGCGGAGATGCCGAACGAGAGCACGACGCTGTAGAGCGAGATCACCGTATCCCAGCCCGCGAACACGTTAATCCCTTTGGCCATGATGACGCCGACAATGATGCCGATCACGCCGCCGGTCACGCTCACGAGCACGGTCTCGTTCAAGAACTGGCCCATGATGTCTTTCTCCGTTGCGCCCAAGGCGCGGCGTGTGCCGATTTCTTTCGTGCGCTCGGTCACGCTCGCGAGCATGATGTTCATGATGCCGATGCCGCCCACGAGCAGCGAGATGGCGGCGATGGAACCCATGACGATGTTGAACACGCGCTGCGTGCGCTGGCTTTGCGCAATCAATTCCGCGGGGATGATGATCTCATAATCGTTTACGCCGTTGTGCGTGCGATGGAGCAAACGCTTCACGACCTCCGCGGTGGGCACGACTTGGTCGTCGGACCTGACTTGCAAAGCGATTTCTTCAATCGCATCGGGCCGGTCACCGTCCGTGAAGCGCTTGAGCGCTGTGGTGATGGGAATGTAAATGTCCTTGTTGAGATTGCGCAGCTTGATTACCGAGGCCTTGCCGTCTTTGATCGACTTCGTTTCCATGATACCGATCACCGTGAACCACGTTTCGCCGATTTTGATGCGGCGGCCAATGGGATTGCGATAGCCGAACAATTCCGTACGCACTTCGCTGCCGATGACGCACACGCGTTTGGCCCCGGCCACGTCCAGATGCGAGAGAAAGCGGCCCTCGCTGGGATGAAAATTCGTGACGTATTCATAGGCGGGGTCCGTGCCGATCACGCGGCCCGTGGATTCTTTATTGCGCAGCATCGCTTCCACTTCCACAAAGCGCAGCGGCGTGATGCCGTTGAGCGTAGGCAAATTCGCGCGCAGCAATTGCCCGTCGCGATACGTGAGGCCGCGCGAGAGTTTTGCTTCCGCGGCTTCCGCTTGCTCGCCGGCGAGCTTCACGTAGTTCACGCGGATGTTGTTCGTGCCGAGCAGCTTGATCTGCTCGATGGCCGCGCGTTTCGCGCCCTCGCCGATGGAGAGCATGGAAATCACCGCGGCCACGCCGAAGATCACGCCGAGCGTGGTGAGCAGCGAGCGCAGCTTATGCACCCAAATGCTCTTGAGGCCGATGCGTAAACTTTCCGAGTATTGCATGGAGGAATGCTTTCGAAGTTTTGTTCGTAGTAGCTCCTTATGAAATTTGACAATCAAAGTCGTTAATCTAGCACGTGCCCCCGGATCCTGTCATTCCGAAGGAATCTTTTTAAGCGCTGGGCAGTATCGCCGGCGAGTAAAAAGCTTCCTGCTGAATGACAACTCGTGAAGGGATTACCGATTTTGAAAGTCAAAGCTCATTAGGAGCGAGAGGTGAAGCGAAGCTTATGAACTAAAATGCCTGAAGGCATCACTACAAACTTTAATTCTCACCCATGCCTTGAAACAAATCGCGCAGTTGCAAAATCTCCTCGCTGTGCAGTTCGCGTAGAACTTTGCCGTCCTGCATCTGAATGAGGCGGCGCGCCCATTTGGCTTTGTCCAACTCATGCGTGACGAGAATGATGGTGGTGCCGCGTTCGTTCAACTCTTTGAGAATTTGCATAATCTCGCGGCCGGTTTTGGTGTCGAGGTTGCCCGTGGGTTCGTCCGCAAAAATCACGTCGGGATTGGTGACGAGCGCGCGCGCGATGGCCACGCGCTGATTCTCGCCGCCGGAAAGCTCGTTCGGACGATGATTCCCGCGATGGCCCAAGCCCACGGCTTCGAGCACGACTTTGCTCATCTCATGGCGTTTCGCGCGCTCGAGGCCCATGTAGATAAGGGGCACTTCGATGTTTTCGAGCACGGTCAATTGCGCGATGAGATTGAAAGCTTGAAACACGAAACCGACTTTGCGATTGCGCAAACGCGAAAGCTCAGCGTCATCCAAATTCTCGACGAGCGTGCCGTCGAGCGCATACGAGCCGACCGAGGGCCGATCCAAACAGCCGAGCAAGTGCATCAGCGTGGATTTACCGGAGCCGGAAGGGCCCATGATGGCCACAAATTCGCCGCGGTTCACATTAAACGAAACGCCGCACAGCGCATGCACGAGCGTGTCGCCCATTTTATAAGTGCGCTGCAAGTTTTTGACTTCGACCAGCATATGTTTTTTCCTGTGAATGCGTTCGTCGCAACGCCCTATGCTTTTTGACGGTCATCCTGTAAGGAACTTCCCTCGCGCGGGGCACATCATTTAGAAAGTAAGAGTTGGTTCGAGCGTTAGGAAAGGTTTTTCCAAAATGACAAATGCAGAAGGACGTTATAAGCCGACGCAACATGCTAAAGGCTTCACCCTACGAACGTTTTTCTAAAGCGCGCTCGGGCGATTGAGCAAAACTTCATCGCCGTCTTGCAAGCCTTCTTTCACCACCGCCACGCGATCATTCGATTCGAAAATTTGAACCACGCGCATCGTGATGTCGTTTTTGTTTTTCAAATAAACCACGGTTTGATCCTGCTCATCCACAAACACGGCTTCGAGCGGCATGAACAACTCGTTCGCATACTCATTGACAATCAAATCCAGCGTCGCGGTCAATCCCGGTTTCAAGCGCGTGTCTTCGGCGAGCACTTTCACGGTAACGTCGAAAACTTTCGCGCCCGTGGCCTTGCCCGTGATGCGGCTGATTTTCCGCTTCGCGAGATCGGCGATGAAAACCAACTCGCCCTTGAACACGTCCTCGGGATAGGCATCGAGGCGAATTTCCACGGGCAAACCGATTTTTAATTTGGCAAGATCGACTTCGCTGATTTCGGTATCGACCATCATCGTGGAGACGTTGGGCAGATACATGAGGTCCATGCCTTCAAACGGCGTCATACCCACGGAGATTTTTTTCGGCGCTTCCGCGTCGCCCGTCATTGCATAAACCACCAAACCCGCCCGCGGCGCGAACACCACGCCCTGCCGGAGCTTGCGATCTTGTTGCTCCACGGCGCGTTCCGCGCGCTCGACATTGGCGCGCGCGGCGTCAACCGAGGCGCCCATCGAACGCGATTTCGAGCGCAGTTCCAGATAGGCCAAGCGCGCCTGCTCCACTTCGTTTTCCTGCACAAAACCTTTTTTGGCCAGCTCCGGCAAGGCCTCGAAATTTCGCTTCGCCCCTTCTTCCTTGGCGCGTTGCGCTTCCAAATCGCTTTGCGCGCGCACCAAATCCGCTTTGGCCACCAGCAAGCCCGATTCCGCGTCGCCTTTGGAGATAATATATTTTTCCGATTCGTACACGATCAATGTGTCGCCTTCCTGCACCCACGCGCCTTCGGACGCGAGCCACAAGATTTGTTTATCCGTCACCGCGCTGATGGTGATCTGATCTTGCGCGCGCAACTCGCCCGACTCGGTGATTTTGATGGTCACCGGGCCGCGCTTCACCACCGTCGTGGGGATGGTTTCATCTCCGCCCTCCGAGGACAAAAAAGTACTGCCCAAGAAGAACAGCGTCACCATCACCAGCGCGAGCAGCACGAGCGTTTGTTTGCGGTTGGGGCCGGACCACATTTTTTTCAGCCACGTTTGTATGCTTTGCAGGTTCATAATTGACCTCGCCAAAAAAAGTAAAAGTTAGGGTAGAATCGTTTGGCTCGTGAGACTTTCCAACAGCGCCAACTGCGTATGATATTCCGCGAGCTTGCGGAAGTATTGCGTTTGCGCTTTGAGCAAAAATTCCTGCGCATCCGTCACGTCGAAGTTCGAGGCGCGGCCCAGGTTGAACATGGTTTGCGAGAAGCTGAGTTTATCTTGCGCGGCCTGAATGCTCTGTTCGATCGCGCCGATTTCGCCGCGCGCCGTGTACACGCCGCGCATGATGTCGCGAATATCGACGATGATTTGCCGCTGCAAGGCGAGCAAGCGGTCTTCCTGTTGCCGCACGCTAATCTCGGCGTTCTCCGCTTCCCCCGCGGCCTCGCGACTTAGAAACGCATAGCTCAAATTCACGCTCGCTTGCCAGCCGCCGCTGCGGCTCAGGTCTTGGTTCAAGAGCGCGTCCTGTGTGCGGTCGGAAGTGTAGGAGGCGATGAGGTCGAGCTGCGGGAGTACGGCGTTTTTTGCCACCGAACGTGCGAGCCGATTGCGCTGCACGGCAATGTTCGAGGCCTGGAGTTGCGGGCTATTCTGCAACGCCGCGTTGAGCAGGATCCGCTCGTCAAAAGTGGTCGGCTTGTAACTCAAACCCGCGCTGTCGAGGCGAATGGGCGTTTCAATAGGAAGCCCCATCACGTCTTTGAGCGCATCGAGCGCCAGTTCAAAATCGTTTTGCGCCTTGATGAGCGCGGCCTTGTCGTCGCCATAACGGATTTGCGCGCTCAACACATCGCGCCGCGAAGCGAGCTTGGCCTGAATCAAAGCTTCGGAAGCGAGCACCAACACCGAGTCGCTCAACACCGCGGCTTCATTTACTTTCATCAGCTCGCGTTTCGCCAGCGCGTCAAAATAGGAGCGCTTTACCAAAAACACCGCCTGCAAACGCTGTTGTTGCAGCGCCTGCTTTTGTATCTGTTCTTCATAGCCCGTGCTTACCACTTTGCTGCGCGCGATCTTGGGGCCTGCGCCGCGCAACAGCGGCTGCGAGAGAATTACGGAGTAAACGCGATTATCGTTCTTTTCGAGTTTCGCATCCTCGGGCTTCAAAAATGGGCTGCGAAACTCAGTCGTCTCGCGGAGGAAGTCATTGCTGAACTCAACCGTCGCGCCCGTCGGAAAGAACCACTCCACTTTGCCGGTCACGTTCGTCGGGTTGAGAAATTTGTCGTCGATAATCCGGCCAAAATTTATTTCCGTGGAATCGTCTTGCAGCACTTGATTCAAAGTGTTTTGCCGGCTCCCCGTAATCGAAAACACCGGCAAGAACGCGCCGTGGCTTCCGGCATGCGAGGCTTCGGCCTTGCCCAGATCACCTTCAGCCAAGCGCAGACTGATGTTTTTGCACAGCGAGATCCCGACGCAATCCTGCAGCGTAAGCGGTTGCTGAATGGCCGCGGCGATTTCGGTTTCGCTGTAGGGTTTATATGAAAGCACCACTGCGCTGGAGGCAGCGGTTTGTGCCCGACCACGAAATGTCGGCAGCAACGCAATCATCAAAACGTACCATGCGCAGCGCCGCACTCGCGAGGTCATCATGTAGGTCATGGCGCTTCCTTTTTTTCATTAAGAAATTACTTCACCGCGGATTTCAACTTCGTCGCGTCCGTAATATGAAACGTCACCCCCATCATTGTGATCGTGCGCTTCACCGCGTCGATCTTTTCGATTTTGCCGAAAAACTCGACTTCATTTGCGTCTTCCGCGTCGGTGGAGGCGGTTTGATCTGTTATGTCCGCCGCCAAAAAAATCCCGTCCTTCAAAAACGTGCCTTCGGCTTCGAGCAGCATACCGGATCTGAGATCGGCAAAATTTTTCACTTCCTTGTCGATCGCATCGGTGCTGTATTCCGCGGTATCGGAAACCTTAATTCTCAAAAAGAGAATCATGAATTCTTTTTTCTGCGCGTCTAATGCGCGCGCCGGGCCAAACACTTGCCAATCATCATCCTTGAAATCGCCGGTGACGAGCTTGATCTTGGCGAGGGTAACGCTTTGATCGGGCCGGGGCACGCCTTGAAATTTTACCCATTGGCCCACTTTGAGCGCGTTGACGATTGCGCCGCCGGTAGTGGGGCGTTGCTGCGCTTGCAGCGGAAGCGCCAGCGCAAATATGCAGAGCGCGAGAAACACATTCCCAAATTTGCTTTTCATTTTACACTCCTGCGAAGGGTTTGATCGTTCGGAATCGAAGCTTGCGGCGGAGGGCCGCGCTTTGGCATATCGCTCTTCTAAAACGAGGTCAGCAAGCTGAGCAAATCATACGTGCTCACCGGCGAATCGAGGTTGAACCAAAGGCCCCAATAAAACGGCGCGAACTCGACATTGGCGATAATCTTGGGCGGCTGTCCCGCAACCGCGACTTCCGTTTTGCCGTCCGGCAACCAGCGCACGGTGTATTGATCGTTCGCCTTGAAGTTTCCTTTAAAACAAGCCACAAATTCCGCGATGCTTTTTTTCAGCTTCGCCGAGGTTGCAGGCGTGATGCTGCTTTGCAGCGAACGCTCCAAGCGCTGGGCAAAACGGCCGTCATCCGTCTCACTGGCAATGATAAAAGTGAATTGCTTCACGCCTTTGTCTTTGCGCACGGTTTCGGTCGCGTCCAAATCATCCGCGGCCGGCGGGTTTGCCATGTAATGCGCCAGCGTCATGACCTGTCGCACGCGCTCTCCGCGCGAGCGCTTTTGCTCCGCGGCGCCCGTGGCTTTCAGCGTATAGGTTTTGCCGGCGTATTCGAACGTCACTTGTTTGGGGAAAATCTTCATTGAGCCGGGCTCCGTAAAGGTATCTTGCGCCTCGGCGTTCACGGCGAGAGAAAAACAGCAGATTGCAGAAAGAAGAAATCGCATCACAGCCTCCTTGCTCACATCCAAAATGTTGTTTCGTTACGCCCCAATATACGCAATCCTATTATCGGCGTTGTCATGGGCGCGTGGAAGAAAGGTAAAATAGCGGTAAAACGCCTACGTTTGCAGCAAGCCCCTTCCCGCTCGTAGTAACTCTGAAGAGCCGTTTGCTCTGTGGAGTGTGCGTCTAATAAGTTTTGACTTTCAAATTCGGTAATCGCCCTCCAATAACGTGTCATTCCGAAGGAATCCTTTTAGGCGCTGGGCATTGACTCCAGCGCTTAAAAAGACTCCTCCGGAATGACATGATTAGGGGGATGCGCTGCATTACCGATTTTGATCGTCAAAATTCATAAAGCGCGACTACAAGCTTTCATCCCTTCAGCACGGCTACGGGCCGCAGGCGCACGACGGGTTTCGCCAAGCGCAACGCCTGCATCGCGCGAATGACCTGCGAAATGTCTTTGAACGAGCTTGGCGCTTGCTCGGCGATGTTGTCCGAGCCGTAGCGATAGAGCCGAATATTTTTCGCGCGCATTTCTGCTTCAACTTCAGCCGCAGTGAATTGCGCTTCGGCCTCCGGTTTATCCAAAACCCGGCCCGCGCCGTGATTGACCGAACAAAAACTCTCGCTCGCGCCTTCGTCCGCCACGCCGATAAATGACGCGTGGCCCATCGAGCCGGGAATGGGCACGGGCTGCCCGGTGTGCGCAAACACCGGATGCTCCCCGCAGAGCGAAGGCGGCAATGCGCGGCTCGCGCCGTGGCGATGAATCCATAATTTTTCGCCGCGCCACTCTTCCAACTTGATGCTCACGTGCGCGCAATCATACAGCAGCGGCAAACGCAGCGAAGCCTCGCGCAAAACTTTTCGCACGGCCGCGCGCACTTGCGCGGTGATGGCGATGCGGTTGGCAAAGCCGAAATTCGAAGCCGCGGCCACGGCGCGCGCGTAACTCTTGGCTATCGACGAAGCGCTCGGCATCGACCATATCGCCGCGCCGTTATTTTCCGCAAGAAAACGTTCTTCGTGTTCCTCCAAAAAGCCCTTCATCATTTTGCTGCCCACGCTTCTTGAGCCGGTGTGCAGCATGAACATCGCCTGCCCCAGGCGCAAGCCCAGCCGTTGCGCAAGCTCCGGCTCCAACACTTCGACGACTTCCTGCAATTCGAGAAAATGATTGCCGTCGCCCAACGTGCCGAAACTGCGTCGCGCTTTTTTGATCGTCTTGTCAGGAAGCGCGGCGAGAATCGTTGCGCTGTCATCACTGTCCGTGGGCATCGTTGCGCGCTCTTCGTGCGCGCTCATTTCTTCTTCCTCCAGCCCGAAATGCTTTTGGCTCCACGTGCCGCCTTGCACGAGAATCTCCGCCGCGTCTTCTTTGCTGATCGGTTCGTGCTCGTGCTCCAGCACTGGAATCGTGCGCTGCAATTCGGCAAAGAGTGCGTCCAGCATCGGCGCGGTCAAATCGCGCGCATTGATTTCGGTCTTCACCATGCGCATGCCGCAACAAATGCCCGTGTCCACCGCGCACGGAAGGATCATCTCTCTGGCCGCGACCACGGTCCCGGTCGGACTCATGTTGCGGCTCTTGCGATGCACGTCCGGCAACACGGCAACGTGATGCACCAAGCCGCGCGCCTGCGCGAGCGTTTGCAGTTGCGTAACGGTCGCATGATCCGGCATCAATTCCGGCGTGAGAAAAAATTTGATCGGCACACCGATGTTTGCCGCTTCATGCACAAGAGGATTCGCCATCGTTGTTCGTTCCAAGATGAAGGTTCAGGGATTGCCGGCTGTATCAAACGCAGAGCGGAGTCGATAAACTTAGATTACCATGCTCTTTTTGAAATGTCATCCTGTAAGGACCTTCCCCAGCATTTGCGACTCTTCCATGTGCGAGGGAAGGTTCTTCCAGAATGACAATGAGAGGGGAAGTTACAAAACAATCCAGCTCGAGCATAAAAAGCATCGCACACATTACGAGAACGCGCCCAACACGTCCTCCACCACGGCTTGCACGCCCGCATTGCGGTCGATGCCGAGTTCGAAACAACGCGCGCGTTGCGTGAGTTTGCGCATCACCTCGACACGTTGCGCGGCGCGGCCGGCTTGGGGCCAGTGCATTTCGAGCGCCGCGGCATACCACGCGTAATCGTCGATCTCACGCGTGAGGCGATTCATCGCAATCATCTTTTCCGCGGCTAAGCCCGGGGGCAAAGGCCGGACGTAACGCGGCGCGGTGAATTGCGGCAGAAACAGCGCACTCGGTATTACTTTTTCGAGGGCGCTCGTCTGCGCGACATGAAACATATCTTTGTCTTTCAAACCCTCGGGAAACTTCATGCGCACCAATCCGGGCGGGTTTGTCCCTAACATCGCCATGCTGCCTTCATCCATGCGAATCGGTTCCACACAGGGATAAATGAAATCGCCGTCCGTGAAAATGATATTCTCGGAAATAAGCGCCAGGCCGGCGCGCTGCATGAGCGCGACGCACGTCGTCGTTTTGCCCACGCCGCCGAGGCCGCCGATCATCACGCCGCCGCGCTCGCTCGCCAACGCCGAAGCATGCAGAATCGTCCAGCCACGCAACGATTCCAAATACCACATCACGGGATAATAAACCAGATAGCTCATCAGGCTGAAGTATCTTTTGTATTCATACTCCGGCAAGCTTTCGAGCTTTTCTTTTTTGGGATGAAAACAATACGCCACGTCAAAGCGCCAACCCTCCGCTTCGCGCCGAAAGCGCAGTTGCAAACCCTTCATGCGCAACGTGTCGAGCCAAATCAACTCTTCGGCGTTGCCCAGCATGCGCTTGCCGATCACCGCAAGCGGTTGCGTGCTTTGAAACGGATTGGCCTCTTCGTTCCATTCGCCCTGGGTCCAATGGCAATACACGCGCAATTGGGCCGCGCGCGCAGGCGCTTCGGTTTGGCCGTGCAAATGCTCGCGCGCATACGCGAGCAGCGGCGCATGATTCGAATCAAGCGTCACATGCACGCCATGCATGCACACGCCGAGAGGAGAGTTGGTCATCGTTGCGCTCGTGGGTTGTGAAGTGAGCATTGGCCGTCAAGTTCGATAATCCGGCGCGTCCCTCTCGACATGTCATTCAGAAGGAATCTTTTTTAGTTCTAGAGAGAAATTCCAGTGCTTAAAAGGATTCCTTCTGAATGACAGGATCTAAAGGGCGATTGCGAATTTGAAAATCAAAACTCATGAGTGGGACGGTTCAAATGCCATCTGCAATTGCTTGATTCATTTGCCTCATGTTGTCGTCGCGATCTCGCTGCGGTCGGGAATAGTTTCGCTTTCCGCTTGCAGCAGCGGCAAGCTCATCGTAAACGTGGAGCCTTGGCCCAACACGCTTTGCACGGTAATCTCGCCGCCGTGCGCGCGCGCAATGTGCCCCGCGAGCGTCAAGCCCAGGCCCATGCCGCCTTGTTGATTGGTGCTGAGGCGCTGATCCACGCGATAAAAATCCTCAAAGATTTTCGGCAACTCTTCCGGCGCAATGCCGAGGCCGCGGTCTTGGACTTCAAGCACGAGCTGCGTCGCCTCGCAATAGCCGCGCACCAGAATCTCTTTCACCTCCTCGCTGTACTTCACCGCGTTGCTCAAAAGGTTGAGCAATGCTTGCGTGATCGCATCCGCGTCCATACGCATTTCCGGCAAATCGTGCGGCAAATCGATTTCAAAACGAAAGCCTTGGGCCGCGGCGTGCGGGCGAAACGCTTCGCAGGCCGCGCGCAACACGGCGCTCGGCTCCTCATATTCAAAACGATATTGCTTCACGCCGCGCTCGATTTTGGCGAAGTCCAAAACGTTTTCGATCAAGCGCGTGAGGCGGTCGCTTTCGCGGCGAATTACGCCGAGATATTGCTGCGCTTTGTCCAGGTCGAGCTTGGCCGGCGCGAGCAGTTGCATTTCCAGCAACTCCGCCAGCATTTTGATCGAAGCGAGCGGCGTGCGGAACTCGTGCGAAACATTGGAAACGAAACCGGATTTCATACGCGAGAGATAAGCTTCGTGCGCCGCGCGGCGGATGAACCAAAACACGCCCAACAAGATGCTCAACAACAGGAGCGCGATGAACCACAACCCGAGCGTGGTGCGAAAATCCCAACGCCGCTCCCAGCGCTCCGCGTTGTTGAGATAAACCGCGACCTGCCAAAAGTCAAACGGCGGCGCGAGCGTTTGCGTCGCGATCACATCGGAAATCGCGCGCGCCGTTCCCAACACCGTCTCGCTGCGTTCATTGATCAGCGCGAGACTCACGCGTTCCTTGCCTTTGATATCGCGCGTGAGCTTGGGCCGTAAGCGCGCGTGCAAGTGCGCCAGGTTTATTTCAAAGCCGATCAAGCCGTTAATGAAAGCGCCACTCGCCTCCGGCAAATAGTGATACGCCAGCAGAAACGGCTCCTCCGCGGTGGCATCGGAGATATAGCGAAACCGCGCGCGATAGCGGCTCCGTTCGAGCGTGAACTTATTCAGCTCGCCTTCCAGCAATTGCACGAAATATTGCCGGCCCACGTGCTTTTTTTCGCGGCCGGCCCACGCCTGAAATTTTTCCTGCAATGCCGCCGCGTTTTCGAGCCGCGGCGCAACGAGCAGGCGCTTCGCCAAAAGCTGAATCTGATCGTGAAAGTAAGAATACTGCTGCGTGCTGATCGCGTCGCTGCGTTCCCACAACTCTTCCTGCAAGCGCAACAACGTTTCCAACGCGGCGCGATCGCGCCCCAAATTCTCCTCGCAGCTTGCAATTTGAAATTGCGCGAGGAAGCGCAGATACATATTGTCAAGATCGCGCACTTCGGCGTAAGTGCTAAGCACGTGGCGAAACGTGGCGAGCGCGGTTTCCCATTCGCCGCGCTTTTGCTGCACGCGGCCGATGAGGCCCTCCGCCATGCCGCGCAATTGCGGTTGGGTGACGCGCGCCAAAATTTCACGGTACGCGGCCAGCGCGCCGTTCAAGTCGCCGACATTGTATTCCAACTCGTCGCCCGATTCGACGAGTTCGCGAAACGCGCGATGTTCGAGCAGAAAGGCCGCGTCATTTGTTCGCACCGGCGCGACGCTGCGCCCGGGCGCGACAAGCGTAAACACCGTGGCAATGAGCGAATCTTTCGCCAGCGTCGGCGCAATGCGGTCGCGGGCGTCGCTTTTGATCAAATCGCGGATCGTAACGGACCATTGCCGCTCCAGCCCGCGCAATTCCTCGTCAAGGCTGCGCGCCGCCAACTCCGCGAATTGGCGATAGCTTTCCTGCAAACGCTCGGAGGAGAGCGCCTTCTCGTTTTCCAGCGCGCGCCAACTTAAGTACGCCAAGAGGCCGCTCGGCACGAGAATCAGCCCGAGAAAGATCAGCGCCATCCGCATTTCCGTGCGGCGCTGGCGCAATTTATTCCACAACGCCACAAACCCGTTCATCCCGTCACACCGTTGGTTTGGTTTTTAGATGTTGTTCGCAACGCCTTCAGGCATGGCAAGCGCGAAAGCAGAACGCCTAAAGAGTTTTGACTTTCAACATCGATAATCCCCTCTACGAACTGTCATTCAGAAGGAATCTTTTTACTCGCCGGCGATATCGCCCGGCGCTTAAAAGGATTCCTCCTGAATGACACGATCCGGGGGGCACGTACGTGATTACCGATTTTGATCGTCAAATTTCATCGCGCGCCGCAAGCAGGCGAAACCCAAACGCCTGAAGGCGTTACTACGAGCTTTTTCACGGCAACACGCGCGCAAGTTCTTCCAACGCGAATTTTTCCGGCAGCGTGGGCGCGGCCGCTAGTGCCGCTTCCGCAAGCCCGAGCATGCGCGCGGCTTTCTCTTCGCAATCATCATGAAAATGCCACACGTATTTGCTCGCTTGTTTGTTGATCATCAAACTCGCGAAGAACCATAACACAATGAACGGCGAGACCGCGGCCCGTGACGCGCGCGCATAGCCCGCTAGAAAGCCGCGCGCGATCTCCCGGCGCAACTCCGGCGCGATGCGTTCTTGCGCTTCGAGGTAATACAGCGAAGTCAAAAAATTGGCGAGGTCATAGGCGGGATCGCCAAAGCGCAGGCTGTCGAGATCAAGCAGCACGAGTTCGTCGTTGCGCACAAAGATGTGGTTCAAGCGATACGTGCCGTGCAACAACACCGGCGGGCAGATGCTCGCCCAGCGCATTTTTTCCAGCGCGGCAAAGAGGTCGCGCAAGCGCGGACGAAAATGCGGCAACACTTGCGCAATATCGCGCATGGCCTCACGATTTTCGCGCAGCTCGCTGCTATACGAAACGCGCTTGCGCACGCGCTTGTCCGCGGAATGAAACACCGCGAGCAATTCGCCCACGCGCGGCATCATGCGCTCGATCTCCAACTCCAAGAGCGTTTGCTTGAGATTGTTGCCGGGGAGATATTCAATGAACACGACGGCGCGCGCTTCAATCCAACCGAGCGCGCGCGGCACGCGAAACGGCACGTGGTCCAGTTGCGCCAGCGCATATTCCAAAGAAAGCAGGTTGCGATAAAGGCGCTTGGCTTTATGCGGGTCGCCGACCTGTTTGGCGACGAGGCAGATTTCTTTTTGCTCCGCATGCGCGCCGGCTAATTGCACCCGGCAAAGCGCGGTGAAGCGGCGTTCGGGCACATAGCGCAACGGCTCAAGCGCCACGGATTGCACGCGCCATTCGCGGCCGTTTAATGCCTCCGCGGTCATTTCGTGCAGATGCTCCGGCAGCCACACGCGCATATCCGCGGGAGAGAGCAAAGCGAGCTTGCGATCATTGGGATACGCGGCGAGAATCAAACCGGCATCGGAAAGCAGCACAACGCTGCGGCCAATCTCGGGTTGCAGTTTCGCTTTCTTCGCGACGGATTGGTATTCGTCCGCCAAGTTATCCATGCGCACCAAATAGCCGACGTACAGTTGCTCGCGCGGCGCAGTGACGCCGTTGAGCGCGACGGAATAGAGCATGGTCATGCCCTTTTTCGTTTCGCGCACTTGTTGCACGAGCACTTCTTCAACTTTTCCCGCAGGCTCGTGCTCGCGCCACAATGCCGCTTGCAGATGCTCGCGCAACCACAAGGGATCGAGCGCGCGCGCCAAACGCGAATCGGGTTTGCCGTTTTCGATGAACATGAGATTTTGCTTTCGAAGTGATTGCTTAACCGTGCGTGTGTTTGGATTGATGCCCTATTAAATTTGACGATCAAAATCGGTAACGAGGTGCGCCCCCTCAAACGTGTCATTCAGCAGGAATCTTTTTAAGCACTGGAGTTGATGCCCAGCGCCTAAAAAGTTTCCTG
>CAYNDW010000011.1:0-23852 GCA_964395375.1 uncultured Cytophagia bacterium | reverse complement strand
AGTGCGGCAATGGTGTTTTGATGATAATATTTTTTTCCAGCAAATTGATGTTCTTGCCGCGGCGGTTGGCCGGTTTGAGCACGTGGCCATCCTGAAAGCCATTGGGCGTGGAACAATAAATCCGCCCGCCTTTTTTGAGCAATTGATTTGCGGTCTGCAGGAAGTACACGGGGTTCTGTACGTGCTCGATCACATTATTCATTCTAATGAAATCATAGCTCGCGGCCATGTGCGCCAATGATTCGAGCGGCCCATGATGAACCGCCAAACCCATTCGTTTTGTTGCAAATTCGACTGCGCCCTCTAAGATCTCGATTCCTTCCGCTTTCCAATTTGAGTTTTCCCCCACACCCAAAAGGAAAAAACCCTCGGCGCATCCCACGTCGAGCATTGTTCCCTCGGGCTTAAGAGATTGCAGAAACAATGCGAATTCTTTTCCACCGCGATACTGCGAGAAAGTGCCGCGCGAGACATGATGAACATTCAGCGCGCGATTGCCTTTGATAACCGTTTCAAGATTTGGCATCGGATTGGCGAAGATCAGCTTGCACCCGGCGCACTCCACGAAATCCAGAGGGAACTCTTTCCAATACGTGGCTTCGGAGTGCGGCTTTAAATCACGGCTCGAACAAAAATAGCAATGCGCAACGCGAGGGTTGTATCCACTTTCTTGCATGCATGAGGCTCAAAGTTAGGTATTAACCATGGCGAAATGCAGCGCCTGCACGGGATTCGTTAGCACCACGCGCAACGGATGCGGCGAACCGGCATTTGGCTCGGCGCCTCCGTTCTTGCGTTGCGCAACAGCATTCCCGCGATCAACTTCTGCTGCGCGTGGATTTGCCTTTAGGGAGTGTTACGCAAAAGCGAACTTCGATTTGTCGTTGGCTTATTTTCTTCTTTATCTTTTTTGGCTCCTTGCCTCATTCGTACCGCAGCGCCTCCACCGGATTCGCCAGCGCGGCTTTGATCGAGCGATAACCGACGGTTGCGAGCGCGAGGAAAATTGTGAATAAACTCGCCAACGCGAAAACCAACGGACTCATTTCCGTGCGATAAGCAAAATTTTGAAGCCAGCGCTGCATGATAAAAAATGCAACGGGACACGCTACGAGATTGGCGATGATCACGAGCCGCACGGTTTCTTGGGAAAGCAAGCTGACGATGCCGCTCGTCGTGGCGCCGAGAACTTTGCGAATGCCGATTTCTTTGGTGCGCTGCGCGGTCGCAAAAGAGACCAAGCCGAACAGGCCAAGACACGCGATGAACATACCCAAACCCGCGGCATACGCGGACAGGCTTTGCAGGCGCATTTCGTTTTCATATTGCTGCGCCATGCGCTCGTCAAAAAATGTGTACGTGAACGGATGGCTGGGATCGAGCTGCTTAAACTTCTCTTCGAGAAAACGCAGCGTCTCCGGAATGTTTTCCGGGCGAATGCGCACGGAAAACATCGTCATCCAATCGACGCGCGGAATGAAAAACAGCAGTGGGCCGATGCGTTCGTGCAGCGAGCGGAAATGAAAATCTTTCATCACGCCGACCACGGGCGCGGCCTGCCGCTGAATCGCGGGCATGGCGATCATTTTGCCGAGCGGGTCTTTCCAATTCAATTGCCGCGCGGCTTCTTCATTGATGATAAACGCGCTTGTGCTGTCGCTCGCCAATTCTTTCGAGAAGCCGCGGCCCTGCGCCAGCTCGATTTGAAACGTATTGAGAAAATCATGATCGCCCACGAGCATGCGCATCGGCGGCACCTGCTCAGGCGGGACGCCTTCGGGCTGCGTGGGAATGCCCCAGTCGCTGCCGCCGGGCAAATTGGCCGAGGCCGACACCGCCACGATGTTCGGATGTTGCAACAACTCGTGCTTCACGGTTTCATAATCGCGCGCCAGCGCCGGATTCTGCATCGGGATCGTTAAAATTTGTTCGGGATGGTAGCCGAGATTTTTTTCGCGAATGAATTGCGCCTGCCGATAGATCACGCCGGTGGCCATCAGCAAAAAAGCCGAGAGCGCAAATTGGAAAACCACCAACCCGTTGCGCAGCGCGGATTTTTTCGTGGTGCCGCCCGCTTGGCCTTTGAGCGCATGCACCGGCTGAAACGCCGAGAGCGCGAATGCCGGATAGCTGCCCGCGAGGCCTCCAAGCAGCAGCGTCAAGCCGAGCACAGCGAGCCACAACAGCGCGTTATTGCGCCAAGCGATTTCAAGATTCGTGTTCACGAGTGTGTTGAACGTCGGCAGAAAAAATTCCGCGAGGCTGATGGCGAGCACGACGGCGAAAACGCAAAGCAAAATCGCTTCGGTGAGAAATTGTCCGACAAGCTGTTGGCGCAATGAGCCGAGCACTTTGCGCACGCCGACTTCTTTGGCGCGGCGGCTGCCTTGCGCGGTGCTGAGGTTGATGAAGTTGATCGCCGCGACGATCAAAATGAGCAGCGCCACGCTGGAGAAAATGTAAATGTACGCCACGTTCGAGTTGGGCGCCATCTCGCGGAAGAGCTGCGAGTATAAATGAATTTTCGCCAACGGCTGGAGAAACGGCGCAAAGCGCGCGGCAGCCTCTTCGCCCATGCCCTTTCGCAAAACCGCGGGAATTTTTGCTTCGACGGTTTGCGGCGGCACGTTTTCTTTCAACAACAGATACGTGTAAAACTGATTCCACTGTATCCAATTGTCGCGCTGCGGATGTTGGAAACCCGCGAGCGAGAGCAGAAAGTCAAACGTGAAATGCGAGTTCGAGGGCACGTTGTCAAGCAGTGCCGTGATCAAATACTCCGTGCGATTATCGAGCGTCAACGTTTGGCCGAGGGGATTTTCTTCGCCGAAATATTTTTGCGCAAAGTCGCGCGTGACCGCCATCGTGTTGGGCGCCACGAGCGCGGTGCGGGCGTCGCCTTGCAAAATCGGAAAACTAAAAACGCGCAGCGCCGTGGAATCGGCATAGAGGCCGTCGTTTTCGTAAAACCGCTTCTCGCCTTTGCCGACTAAAATCTGTCCGACAATGACGAAGCGCACAGCGTCTCCAATCTCCGGCACTTCCTTTTTTATGGCGACGCCCCACGGCCCATTCACCTTCGCGATGCCGTTCTCGAACGTCGCGCCTTGTATGCGCGTGGCCAAACGATAGAGGCGATCTTTGTTCTGATGATATTGATCGAAACTCAGCTCGTGCTGCACGTAAAGCAAAATGAGCAGGCAGCACGCCATGCCGACCGCGAGTCCGGCGACGTTGATGAACGCATGGCCTTTCTGTTTGCGCAAATTCCGCAGCGCGATTTTGAGGTAGTTTTTAAGCATGGTGAATCCTGGTTCCTCGTTCCTGGTTGCTTGGCTCGTTATCCTTTTTATCTAATTTGGCTCCTTGCCTCATTCGTATCTCAGCGCTTCCACCGGATTCGACAGCGCCGCTTTCAGCGATTGAAAACTCACCGTCAGCAGCGCGATCACCAGCGTGACGCTTCCTGCCAACACAAAAGTCAGCACGCCGATATCGATGCGATACGCAAACTCCTGCAGCCAGCGGTTCATGAGGTAATAAGCCAGCGGCGAGGCGATGAGCATGGCGATTACCACGAGTTTGACAAATTCTTTCGAAAGCAAACCAACGACGCTCGCGACCGAGGCGCCGAGAACTTTACGCACGCCGATTTCTTTGGTGCGTTTTTGAATCGTGAATGAAGCGAGGCCGAATTGGCCGAGACAGGCGATGAAAATGGCCAGCGCCGAAAAGATGCCGAAGATTTTTCCGGTGCGCTGCTCGGCGCGATATTGCGCGTCGAAATCCTGATCGAGAAAAGAAAACTCGAAAGGTTCTTGCGGCACGAATTGTTGCCAGAGCGTTTCTACGGCTTGCACCGTCGCGGCGATGTTTTCCGGGAGCACGCGAAGCGACAGGTATTGATAGAACGGCTGATACAAAATAACCAGCGGTTGGATTTGCTTGTGTAGCGATTCGAAGTGAAAATCTTTCACAACGCCGATAACATTGGCGCGCCACAGCGAGTCGCCGGGCTGCGTCAAGAATTGGCCGAGTGGTTCATTCCAGCCAAACAGTTTCGCTGCGGCTTCATTCAAAATCACTGCTGAAGTGTCCGTTGCAAATTCGCGCGAAAAATTTCTGCCGGCGTTCAACGTGATGCTAAGCGTCGGCAGGAAATTTTCATCGACGTACATTTCGTGCATCGCATGCGAATTTTCCGCGGGCGCGCCAAGCGCGCGGTAGGTGCTGCGGCCATAAAGTTTTCCGGGCAGCGTCGTCGAAGCTGCGGCGTTGATGACGCCGAGATTTTGCAGCAATTTTTGTTTGAAAGTTTCGCGTTGCTGGCCCAGCGCCGAGGCGCGTTTGATCACCAGCACTTGCTCTTTATCAAACCCGAGCGAACGATTCAAAACAAAACCGAGTTGATTGTGGACGATGAATGTTCCGGCGATGAGCGCCACCGAAATCGCGAATTGAAACACCACAAGGCCGCGACGAATCCACGCGCCGCTGGGGCTGATTGGAGAGCCGCTTTTCACCACCAGTGCGGGGCGCATCGCCGATAGCACGAACGCCGGATAAATTCCTGCCAGCAGGCCGACCAACAGCGTCACGCTCAATAAAATCGCTATCGACGCGACATTAGCAAAGAACGAGGTTTCGATTTGTTTTCCGGCCAGTTGATTGAACGACGGCAGAAACAATTCTACCAACACGAGCGCGGCGAGCAGCGCGAGAAAACTCAGTAGCAGCGACTCGGTCAAAAATTGCCGGAGCAATTGCAGGCGATTCGAACCGATGACTTTGCGCACGCCGATCTCTTTCGCACGGCTCGCGGAGCGCGCGGTGGCGAGGTTCATGAAATTGATGCACGCGATCAGCAGTACGATGGCGGCAATCGCAGCGAACAAATAAACGGTCGTGATATTGCCGTTCGCTTCGATTTCATATTCGCGTTGCGAGCGCAAATGAATATCCGTGATCGGCACGAGCTTCCACTGCGTTTCGTTGCCGGCAGCGATGTACTCTTCAAAGCTTTGTCCGAAGCGCGCTGCCACTTGCGCCGCCGCATACTTTTTGATCGCGGCGGGAAATTTCGCTTCCAACGCTTGCGCAGAAGCATTCGGGCGCAGCACGGCATACGTGTGAAAATTGTTATTGGTAATAAAACTCGGATTCCGGCTCATGCGTGTCGTTGACAGCGAAATCAAAAAGTCGCAATGAAAATGCGTGTTAGCGGGAATGTCTTGCATCACGCCGGAAACTTGCAGATCAAACCCGTCATTATTGATCGAAAGCGTTTTGCCGAGCGGATCATCGCTGCCGAAATATTTGTGCGCAGCGGTTTCGGAGAGCACGACGGTATTGGGCCGCGCCAGCGCCGTTTTCATATCGCCGCGAAGGAGTGGAATGCTGAAAACAGCAAAGAAGGTCGAGTCGCCAAAATAGATGCCTTGTTGGTTAAAACGCTTCTCACCATACTTGACCAAACCCTCGCCGAAAAAAGTGAAAAGCCGCGTGCTCGTTTCGACTTCGGGGAAATCGCGGACCAACGTTTCAGCAAGCGGCGCCGGCGTCAGCGCAAATTTTGAATATTTGTCGGGACTGCGGCTGTCCGTCACCACTTTGAAAATGCGATCCGCCTTTGCATGATAACGATCATAACTCAACTCATCCCTAACATACAAACTGATTAATAAGCAGCACGCCAATCCCACCGCAAGGCCGGCGATGTTGATGAAAGAGTAGGCTTTGTGTTTGAGCAAATTCCGCAGCGCGATTTTGAGGTAGTTTTTAAGCATGGTGAATCCTGGTTCCTCGTTCCTGGTTGCTTGGCTCGTTATCCTTTTTATCTAATTTGGCTCCTCGCCTCATTCGTAGCGTAGCGCCTTTATCGGATTACTCACCGCGGCTTTAAGAGCTTGAAAACTTACCGTGAGCAAAGCAATCGCGAGCGCCAGCACCGCGGCGAGAATGAATGTTCCGCTTTGTTGATTGAGATTGATGCGATACGCAAATTCCTGTAGCCAGCGGTTCATGGCGTAATACGCGAGCGGCCATGACACGAGCGTCGCAAAAATCACCAGTCGCGTAAATTCTTTGGAGAGCAGCAAAACGATGTTGCCCACCGAGGCGCCGAGCACTTTGCGAATGCCGATCTCTTTCGTGCGTTGTTCTGCCGTGTATGAAGCGAGACCGAAGAGGCCGAGGCACGCGATGAAAACCGCGAGCAGCGAGAACGTGCCGAAAATCTGGCCGAGGCGATGCTCACTTTGATAAAGCTGCTCGTAGCGCTCGTCGATGAAAGAATATTGAAACGGAAAATTCGGGCGATACGCCTGCCATTTTTGTTTGAGAAATTCCAGCGTCGTGGCAATATCCGCGGGCCGGTCCGCGCGAATTTTAACCGAGATGCTGTTGAAGCTTTGCGGCGCGATGAGCATGACAATCGGCGTGATCGGCTGGTGCAACGATTCATAATTGAAATCTTTTACGCCGCCGATGATGCGGCCTTTGCGATTGCCGTATTCAAAGGGCCTGTCCACCGCAGCTTCCGGCGAAGCCCAGCCGATTTTTTGCACCGCGGTTTCGTTAAGAATAAAAGCCTCGGTGGAGTCGGTGGAAAATTCCGTGGAAAAATTTCGGCCCGCCGCCATCTGCATGCCGTAGGTCGGAATAAAGTTGTGATCGACGCGCACGTTGGCAATACGAAATTCGAGCGGCGTCGTTTTTTCACCATCGACCAATCGCCCGCCCGAAGAATCGAGCAAGCGTCCCGAGGGCACGCGCTTCGAAGCGGCAACGCCCGCGATGTGCGGATGCTGCAAAAGCTGATTGCGCATGTCGGGATAGCGCTGGACTATCTCATCGCCCGAACTCACCGGCAACACGACGATATGCTCGCGATTCAAGCCGAGATTTTTCGTGCGGCAATATTCGAGCTGATTGTAAACCACGCCCATGCCGACGATCAAAATGATCGAGATCGCAAACTGAAACACGACCAACATGCTGCGAAAGCGCGATTTGGTCGAGCCGATTTTCTGGCCTTTCAAAACAGCGACGGGCTGAAAATGCGAAAGGAAGAAAGCAGGATAACTGCCGGCAACGATGCCAACGAACAGCGCGACGCCGAGCAAGCTGCCGAAAATAAACAGCGCGCTTTGCGAACGGAGCGCCAATTCTTTGCCCGCGAACGCATTAAATTTCGGCAGCGCCAGCTCGACAAATACCACGGCGAGCAGCAGCGCAACAAACGCCAGCACGATGGTCTCGCCAAGAAATTGTTTGATCAACTGCAGCCGCTCCGCGCCCACGACTTTGCGCAGGCCGACTTCGCGGGCGCGATTCGCCGAACGCGCCGTGGCGAGATTCATAAAATTGATGCACGCAATGAGCAGCAGAAAAAACGCGATGGCCGAGAAGATATAAACATAAACGATATTGCCGTTCGCTTCCAGCTCGGAATCGAGATGCGAGTGCAAATGAATATCGAGTAGACGTTGCAAGTGTAACGTCGTGTTCGGAATCGCCTTTTCGCCGTCGGGGTGATGGCGACCGATAAACGCGGGAATGGCTTTGGTAAAATTCTCCGTCGCATAATTGGGCGGAAAGAGCAGATACGTCGCGTAATTGTTGCTGCCCCAATTTTTAAATTCCCGCTCGCCGAAAACCAGCTCCGGCAATTTCATCGAGCCGAGGAAATCAAAATGAAAATGTGAGTTGACCGGAATCTCGCGCATCACGCCGGTGACTTTGAGATCGGCCTGGTTGTCGAAATTGAGCACCTTGCCCAGCGGGTCTTCGCTGCCGAAATATTTTTGCGCCATTGCCGAGGTAAGCACGACGCCGTTGGGATCGGCCAGCGCATTCTTCGGATCGCCTTTCAATAACGGCAGCGTGAAAATTTCAAAAATATTCGGATCGGCAAAATAGAAACGTTCTTCCTGAAAAACTTTATCTTGATAGCGGAGCAGAGGCTCGTTGCCGTCGGCGATGCGCGCCATTTGCAAAATATCGGGAAAATCATTTTTGAGCAGCGGCCCAATCGGCGGCGCGACGTGGCCGAGGTGCAAGCTCGACGAACCGTCGGAGTTGAACCACTGCCGCGTGACGCGATAAATCTGCGCGGCTCTTTCGTTATGCTGATCGTAGCTCAGCTCGTCATGCACGTAGAGCAAAATCAAAATGCAGCTCGCCATGCCCACGGCAAGGCCGAGAATATTGATCAGCGAATAGCCTTTGTACTTCAACAAATTGCGCAGCGCGATTTTGAGATAGTTTTTGAACATGGGGTCTCCTGGCTGAGGGCAGAGGGCTTGGGGCAGAGGGCTTAGAGCGGAGGGCTGAGGGCCTAGCGCTTAGAGTAATGTTATGTTTTTACGCTTTGCACTAAGCTCTAAGCTCTCTGCTCTTCGCTCTCTGCTCTTCGCCCTCTGCTCCCCGCTCTCTGCCTTCAGTTAAGATTCAAAGTTTTTTTGAAACTGGTGATTTTCTTTGAAAGCAAATCCAAAGCATCTAAAAAATCATCGTGCTCTTTTTCGCCAATAAGCTTTCTTCTAAAAAGCACGATCACAATATTGGCGTTCTCAAACACCGATCTTCTGGCAATATCGAGAAACCGACCAAACTCTTTGTCCGAAGGGCCGCCGGAGCCTTCTGCAATATTATTTGACATGCTCATCCCCGCGCCACGAACTTGTTCCGCAAAACGATAAAGGTGCTTCTGCTCAAGCCGATCAGCAATATCAAACAGCTTATCGCCAAGTTCGATTGCCATTTGCCAAATTTCCAGACCTTGAAATCTGAATCGTGCCATAGCTCGCCTCGTTTTAATTGCGGAGGGCAGAGGGTCGAGAGCAGAGGGCAGAGGGTCGAGAGCAGAGGGCAGAGGGCTTAGAGCGTAGTGCTCTTCGCTCTCTGCTCTTCGCTCTCTGCTCTCTGCTCTCTGCTCTCCGCTCTTCGCTCTCTGCTCTTCGCTCTCTGCTCTAAGCCCCAAGCCCTCTCCTCTGCCCTATGCTTTCTGTTTCACCTTAAACATCACCTTTCCCAAATAGCCCGTGGAACTGATTTCCGCGATGTACATGCCTTTTTGCAAATGGGCCGGGGTCTTGAGCATGCGTTCGGAAAGCCCGCTCAACAGTTCACCGGCTTCCCAATCTTTTTCTTTGTCGCTTAATAAAATCGCGTCGCCGTTGTCAGCGATCTTTTGCAGAATTTCTTTCAAGCTCATGCTGTTGTCCTTATTAAGGTATCGTTGTAATAACTATACTCGTTGCGGGTGAATTTGTACTGCGACATTCATGTCGCGCGCGCTGTTTTATCGCGACATAAATGTCGCAGTACGTAGCCTCGCAATTACAAACGCAACTGCAACGAGTATATTCCGACACAGTTCACTGAATACTGATCACTTCTTTACTCATAGCGCAGCGCTTCCACCGGATTCGCGAGCGCAGCTTTGAGGGCTTGCGTGCTCACGGTGAGCAGCGCGATCAACAGCACCAAGCCGCCGGCGAGCGCGAACAGTTGCCAATCCATGGTCGTGCGATACGCGAAGTCTTGCAGCCATTGGTTCATCGCCCACCATGCAATCGGCCACGCCACGAGATTCGCGAGGACGACCAGACGCACAAATTCTTTCGAGAGCAGATTGAAGATGTTGCTCACCGAGGCGCCCAACACTTTGCGCACGCCGATTTCCTTCGTGCGTTCTTCCGCGGCATAAGAGGCCAGCGCAAAAATGCCCAGCCCCGCAATAATGATCGCGATCACCGCGAAGATCGTGAAGAGTTTCGCTTCCCTTTGCTCTTGTTGATAAAGCCGGAAAAACGTTTCATCGAGAAAAGTGAGCTCGAACGGATAAGCCGGCGAGATCGCTGCCCATTGTTTCTGCGCGGCGGCGAGCGCCGTGGACAAATGCGCCGGCTCGACTTTGAGCGCGAACACATTCGCGTGCGGACGCATCGAAATAAACAAGGGATCGATGTTCTCTTTTAAAGAAGAGAAATGAAAATCCCGCACCACGCCGACGACGTGGCAGCGCGTAGTGTCAAACATGGTGTTGCGTATCGTTTTGCCGAGCACTTCTTCGTTGGTCCAGCCGAGCATTTTGACCGCGGTTTCATTCAGCAAAACGGCTTGCGTTTTATCCGTGGCGAAGTCGCGCGAAAAATTCCGGCCCGCGATGATTTTCAAACCCAGCGTTTCGACGTAATCAAAATCCGTGTACACGGTGCGCAGGCGAAAGTTTTCATCTTTGCCGGCAATGGTGAAAGACATGGCGTCGTGAAAACCGCCGGGAGGGCCCGAGAGTGCCGTGGCATTGACAATGCCGGCCTCTTGCCGCACCCGTTCGACGAACGTCTCTTGCTGCCGGCGCATTTCGGGGTTGTTGATCGGCACGAGGAGCACTTGCTCGGCTTGAAAACCCAGATCTTTTTGCCGCATGAAATCAAGCTGCTTGCCGACGAGCAAGGTGGCGATGATCATCACCGCGGAAATGCTGAATTGAAAAACGACCAAGCCTTTGCGGATGAACACCTCCGCGGCTTGTTGTGAGAAGCGCCCTTTGAGCACGCGCACCGGCAAAAATCCCGAAAGCAGAAAAGCCGGATAGCTGCCTGCCAACAACGTGACAACGAAAAGTAAACCCAAGACGGCGGCGGGCAACAACGGATCGGCGAAGTTCATCGCCAGATCAAGCTCGAACGCAGTGTTGAACCACGGCAGCAACAGCTCGCCTGCGGCAATCGCGACGATGACGGCGAGCGTCGTGAGCAAAAACGATTCGCCGAGAAACTGCGCCACGAGACGGAGGCGAGGCGCACCCAGCACTTTGCGCACGCCGATCTCGCGGGCGCGGCGGCCGGCGCGGGCCGTGGTGAGATTCATGTAGTTGATGCAGGCGATCAAAAGAATGAACAACGCAAGCGCGCCGAAAATATAAACCGCTTGCTTGTCGCCGTGGCGCACGCCGGATTCGTAGCGGATGTCCTTTTGAAAATAAACCTCCGCGAGCGGCTGCAAAGTAAGATCGATGCGGCGGCCATTGCGTTTAAAAGCTTCGCCGAGATATTTGTCGATGAACGTGGGCAGGCGCGCCTCCACCCGTTGCGCTTCCTGCGGATTGTCGATCTGCACATACGTCAAAAAATTGTTGTTCCACCAATCCTTGATCCATTCTTCGCGTTCGAGACTTTTCAGCGAGGCGACGAAATCAAAATCTAAATGCGTGCGACCGAGTTTTTCCGCGAGCACGCCGGTGACGATGAAGTCGTAGCGATCATCCACGCGCAGGGCTTTGCCGAGCGGCTCATCTGCGCCGAAATATTTACGCGCCATGGCCGCGGTGAGCACCACGCCGTTCGGATTGGCCAGCGCGCTCGCCGGATCGCCTTGGGCCAAAGGAAAAGAAAAGAACTCGAAAAAGTTTTCGTCGGCGAGGAAGAATTTCTTTTCCATGAAAGAATGATGCGCATGCGTCACCAAGCCGTCGCTGGGCAGCACGCGCAGCGCGTCGCGAATGCTTTCGGGCAGATCATTCTTGAGCGCCGCCGCATAAGGTCCCGCGGTGATGCCGATGAGATAACCTTGTTCATTCACTGCCGATTTGCGCAGCACGCGATAGATTTGCTCGCCGTGTGCAAACGATTTATCGTAATTCAGCTCTGCTTGCAGATAGAGCACAATGAGCAGCGTGACCGCCAAGCCCACAGCCAATCCGAAAACATTGATGAGCGAAAAAAGCTTCTGCTTCAGCAGCGCCCGCAGCGCGGTTTTGAAATAATTTTTAAACATGGTTTCTCCTTGTTTGGGGCGGAGGGCAAAGGGCAAAGGGCTTAGAGCGGAGGGCCTAGAGCGTAGAGCGCTCGTTATTCTCTGCCTTTGCTCCAAGCTCTAAGCTCTAAGCTCCAAGCCCTAAGCCTCTGCTATTCGTTCCGCAGCGCCTCGACCGGATTCGCGAGCGCGGCTTTGATTGCCTGCGTGCTCACCGTGAGCAAGGCAATCACCAATGCCAATCCTCCCGCGCATGCAAACACCCACCAGCCGAGGTCGATGCGATAGGCAAAATCTCGCAGCCAATATTTCATTGCGAAGTAGCCCACGGGCGCGGCAATGGCAAAAGCAATCGCCATGAGCTTCACATAATCGCGCGAGAGTAAACCGATGATGCCGGCAACGCTGGCGCCTAACACTTTGCGCATACCGATTTCTTTGGTGCGCTGCTCCGCCGTAAACGAAACGAGTCCGAACAAGCCGAGGCCGGCAATGAGAATAGCCAGCGCGGCAAACACGCCCAGCAACCGGCCCGCGTTCTGCTCGGTGCGATACAACGCCGCAAAAGAACGATCGAGAAAAGAATAGTCGAATGGGCTGTTCGGCGCGAGCGCGCGCCATTGCTCGCGCATGAATGCGAGCGTGTTCGGCAAGTCTTGCGGGCGCAATTTTACTAACAAATACGCAAATTCCGGCGGTTCGATAAACATGACCAGCGGTTTGATTTCTTCATGCAGCGAGGCGAAATGAAAATCCTGCACCACGCCCACCACGCGGCCCATGCGCTCCGCGGGCAGATTCATCCACTTGCCAATGGCTTCTTCTTTTTTCCAACCTAAAAGCTGTAGCGCGCGTTCATTGATAACATAAACGTAGCCCTGCGCCTCTTTCCACGTTTCGGGGAAGCCGCGCCCGGCGAGCAACGCGAGACCAAGCGTTTTGACAATGTCGTGGTCAACTGGATACCCGACGACTTCCAAAATTTTATTTTCAGGAAGCCCTTCTGCTTGCATGCCGTAACCGCCCCATACTCGCCCCGGAAATCCGGCTGCGGCAGAAATGCTTGCAATGTTCGAATGTTGCGCGAGCACGGCTTTCAACGTCGCGTAATTGCTCCGCAACGTCCAATCGCGCATCGGCAAAATCAACACTTGTTCTTTTTCAAAACCCAACTTCTTGCTGTTGATAAAAGCGAGTTGCTGATACACCACCGCGGCGCCGCTGAGGAGCGCAATCGAAATTACGAACTGCGTGACCACCAGGCCTTTGCGAAAGCCCGTGCCATGACTGCTCGATTGCAGCGCGGATTTGAGCACGTGCGCGGGTTGAAACGCTGAGAGCAGCAACGCGGGATAACTCCCGGCAAGTAACGCGACCACGGCGCCGACGGCAACGAGCATCATGATGAAAGAGGGCTGCGCTAAAGCGGCGGCGGCCAATTGTTTTCCGCTCACGGCATTGAACGCGGGCCGCGCGACTTCGACGAGAAGCACAGCGAGCAGGAGCGCCACGAACGTAATCACACCAATCTCTCCGTAGAACTGCGCCGCCAATTGTCCGCGCACCGCGCCGAGCACTTTGCGCACGCCCACTTCGCGCGCCCGGCGCAGCGAGCGCGCCGTGGCGAGGTTCATGTAATTGATGCACGCGATCAAAAGCACGAGCACGGCGATACTCGAAAAGATATAAACGCGGGCGATGTCGTTATTCCAATAGAGATGAATGCGCGTAAGTTTTTGCAAAGAAATCTTTTCCCAAAATCTTATCTCGTCGCGCTTGACCCACAACGGAAAGCGTTGCTCGACCGCGGGCAGCGCAGCATTTTTATGAAGCAAAATATAGGTGTATAGATTCGCCGAGTACCATGTTTCCGTTGTCGCCCATTCGTTGGTTAAGCTGGTGTATGAGGCGAGAAAATCAAATTGCAGATGCGAATGACTCGGCACGTCTTCCATCACGCCGGTGACTTCGTACTCGCGCGCGTTGTTTACGCGCAACGTTTGGCCAAGCGGATTGGCTGCGCCGAAATATTTTTGCGCCATGGCCTGCGTGAGCACAATGGTATTCGGCCGGGCCAACGCCGTGGCCGGATTGCCGCGCAGTATTGGAAAAGTAAAAACTTCAAAGACGGTTGAGTCCGCAAACATAAAGCGCTCTTCTTGAAAAATGCGCTCGCCGTGTTGCACCACCACCGCGCCGAAGCGCGTGGTTTCATACAAGCGCACGGTGCGCGCCACTTCCGGAAACTCGCGCTGGAAAAGCGGGCCGAGAATCGAGGGCGTGGTTTCCACGCGCTGCTCGCTTGTCGCCAGCGTCGCGCGATAAATGCGCGCCGCGTTTTGATGAAAGCGATCATAGCGCAACTCCTCCTGCACGTAAAGCAAAATGAGCAGACAGCAAGCAATGCCCACGGCCAATCCCGCAATGTTGACGAACGCATAACTCTTGCGTTTCAGAATATTGCGGAGCGCGATTTTGAGGTAGTTTTTGAGCATGGGTGCTTCTCCCTATTCGGCAAAGTTAATCATAATGCCCATTTCGGTCTTGAGGGCCTTTTCGTAAACCAAGACCGCGGCCGCGGCGTCTTGCAAGGCCATGCCGGTGGAATCGAAGATGATGATTTCTTCGGAGGAAATACGGCCCGGCTTCTTGCCGGCGACGACCTCGCCCAACTCCGCATGCACGCCGGCGCGCGTGATCAACCCGGCCTCCAGCGCGTGGTGCAAGTCGCCAATCGTCGCGCATTGCTCCAGAATATCCACCACGATTTTGCTCGAAGCCACAAGCGCAGGCGCCAACTCTTGTTTGTCCGGGCTGTCCGCGCCGACCGCAGCGATGAACGTTCCGGCAGTGATCGCCTCCCTGTTTAGAAGTGGTTTGCGCGAAGGCGTGCATGTGACGCAAACCTCGCTTTGTTTCGCGGCACTTGCAAGGTCATTTACGGCTTGCACCTCAAAACCCAACTCGCGGCTCATCTCACCGGCGAATTGTTGCGCGCAGCTTTCGTCGCGATCAAAGGCAAACGCGCGTTTGAGTGAGAGCGCTTTCGCCAGCGCGCGCAGTTGAATCCGGCCTTGATGGCCGCAACCGCAAATGGTCGCGGTTTGCGCTTCCGGCCGCGCGAGATATTTTGCCGCAACCGCGGTGGCCGCGCCGGTTCTTTGAATGGTGATTTCAATGGAATCCATCAGCGCGAGCGGATAGCCGTTCTCGCCGTCGCACAACATGATAGCGCCCTGAATCGCCGGCAATCCCAAGCGCTGCGGATTTTGCGAAAAATTCGCGTTGATTTTGGCGACAAAATATGTTCGCTCAAGTTCCAGCAATCCGGCTTTGATATGAAATCCGCCGTCACGGCTGTGGATGCCCAAAATTCCCGGCGGCGAGGTTTTGCCTTCGCCGTGCAGCTTGAAAGCATGTTCGACCGCGGCAATACACTCGTCCAGATCAAGCACGGCCGCAACCTCATGGCGTTTAAGCAGCAAAGCGCCGGGAGCGGCTTTGAAATAATTTTTAAGCATAATTGCCTCCGAGGGGCAGTGCTCTACCTAACTGGGGATCGCCGATTAAATAATTTTCCTTGTCCGTCATTCCCGCAGTCGCAAAACGGGAATCTATTTTTATGTGCTGGGAGGTCCGATGAAAGCGCTCAGGCATGACAGGGCAAATGGGTAAGGGCTTAGAGCGGAGGGCCTAGAGCATTTTTGCCCTCTGCCGTAAGCTCTCCGCCCTCGGCTCATTCGTATCGCAGCGCTTCGACCGGATTCGCCAGCGCAGCTTTGAGGGCTTGAAAACTCACCGTGAGCAGCGCGATCAGCAATGCCAGCGCGCCCGCGAGCGTGAAGAGCCACCAATTCAGATGGACGCGATACGCGAAATCTTGCAACCACTGGTTCATTGCAAAATATGCGACGGGCCACGCGAGCAGGTTGGCGATGAAAACTAAACGCACAAAATCTTTGGAAAGCAGCAGCGTCACATTTGAAACCGTCGCGCCCAAAACTTTGCGGATGCCGATTTCTTTGGTGCGCTGCTCCGCAGTGAACGACGCAAGTCCGAACAAACCGAGGCACGCAGTGAAAATTGCGAGGCCGGCGAAGACGCTGAACAGCGCGCCGATTCTGGTTTCGGCGCGATACATGCTGTTGAAGCGCTCATCGAGAAACGAATAGGCAAACGGCTGGTTCGGCCCAAGCTCCTGCCATTTCGTTTTTAGAAAAGCGATGACGCCGGCGACGTCTTCGCTTTTAAAACGAAACGAGAGGTAACTGCGGCTGCGGCGCAAGAGAAAGCCGAGCGCGCCGATGTTTTGGCGCAGCGATTCATAATGAAAATCTTTCACGACCCCGACAATCGTAAACGTTTCAATATCGTTCGGATCCACGCCCTGTCCGGGCCGGAAGCCGTAGCGATAAATGCGCTTGCCCACCGGATCATCAAAGCCGAATTTTTTCGCGGCGCTTTCATTGAGAATCACGCCGGCAGAATCGCCGCCAAACGCCGGCGAAAAATCTCGGCCCGTGACGATTGCCATTCCCATCGTCTGCACATAATCATGATCGACCGACCACGCTTGCATTGAAACCGCATGGTCGCTGGAAGCAGCCTGCCCCTCCGGCCAGAAGCCGGTGTCGCTGCGATTCGAGGGCACCGGCAAATATCCCGATAACGTGCCGCTCAGCAGGCTCGGATGGCGCAGGGCCTCGGTTTTAAACGCGCGCAAATTAGCGCCGAGCGCGTAGGCATCATGCAGCACGATCACCTGTTCTTTGTTGAAGCCGAGATTTTTATTTTGAATAAAGTGCAATTGATTTTTGATGATGAGCGTGCCAACGATCAAAATCACCGAGGCCGCAAATTGAAACACCACCAATGCGCTGCGAAACCGGCTGGAGCTCGCGCCAGTCGAAGCTTTTCCTTTTAAAGCGCTGACCGGCTTGAAGCCGGAGAGAACGAACGCGGGATAACTTCCGGCAACCACGCCGACGAACAGCGTAATGCCGAGCAACGTTGCCAAAAGCGGCCAATTGCCGAAATAAAACGTTTGCAAATTTTTCTCGGCGAGGTTGTTGAAAGCCGGCAGAATCAATTCCACCAACACCACGGCGCCGAGCAGCGCGATGAGGCCGAGAAAAATGGACTCCGCCAGAAACTGCCCCATCAACTGGCGGCGATACGAGCCTACGGCTTTGCGAATACCGACTTCCCGCGCGCGATTGGCGGAGCGCGCCGTCGCAAGATTCATGAAGTTGATGCACGCGATGAGCAAAATAAAAAACGCGATGGCGGAAAAAATGTAGACATGCTTGATGTTCCCGTTCGGCTCGAACTCCACGCCCAAATCGGAATGCAGATGGATATCCCGCAACGGCTGCAAATAATAATTGGCAAAATTTCCTTGCCCGCGAAATTGTTCGAGAGTGATGCCCAAAAATTGTTGGACCGTCGGGCCCATGTATTTTTCAATCATCGCCGGAAATTTTGCTTGCAGCGCTGCGAGGTTTGCGCCGGCTTTGAGCAAAAGGTACGTTGAAAAATTATTGCCCAGCCATGCGGTTCCTTTGCTCTCTTCCGAACCGGCGAGCGCGGCGATGAAGTCAAAATGAAAATGGCCGTTATCCGGCATATCCGCGAACACGCCGGTCACTTTGTAGGCCTCGGAATTATCGAAGAGCAACGTTTGTCCGACCGGATTGGCGTCGCCGAAATATTTTTTCGCGGTGGTTTGATTGATGACCACGGTATTCGGCGCCGTCAACGCTGCGGCGGCCTCGCCCGCGAGCAACGGCAGCGTGAAAATATCGAAGATCGCGTTGTCGGCAAAAATCACGCGTTCTTCTTTGAAATTTTGCCCGCCGTCTTTTTTAACCAACGCGCTGCCGTAGTTGCGAAAACGCGCCGCGGCCGCGACTTCCGGAAACTCGCGCACCAGCGCTTCCGCCATCGGCGCGGGCGCGACCGCCATTTGAAAATGATTGCCCCCGAATTTGAGGTCCGCAGCGACGCGATAAATGCGCTCGGCGTTTTGATGATGACGATCATAACTCAATTCGTGCTGCACATACAGCAAGATCAAAATGCAGCAAGCCATGCCCAGGGCCAGCCCGAGCACATTGATGATCGAGTACGCTTTGTGCTTCAGCAAATTGCGCACGGCGATTTTGAAATAATTTTTGATCATGGTTCTTTCTCCTTGTTGGGTGCTAAGGGCCTAAGGGCTTAGAGCGGAGGGCGTAGAGCATTTTTGCCCTCTGCCGTAAGCTCTCCGCCCTCGGCTCATTCGTAGCGCAGCGCTTCGACCGGATTGGCGAGCGCGGCTTTGATCGCCAGCACGCTCACCGTTGCCAATGCGATGAATAACGCCGCTCCTCCTGCCAATGCAAACATCCACCATCCGAGATCGATGCGATAAGCAAAATCCTGCAGCCACTTGCTCATCGCGAAATACGCCACCGGCCACGCGAACAAGTTCGCGAGGAGCACGAGCTTCACAAAATCTTTTGAGAGCAAACCGACGATGCCGGCAACGGAAGCGCCCAAAACTTTGCGCACGCCGATTTCTTTGGTGCGATTTTCGGCGACAAAGGCCGCCAAGCCCAACAGCCCCAAACACGAGAGGGCCAGCGCCAATACGGTGAAATAATCGAACAGCGTGCTCGTGCGCTCTTCTTGCTTATAAAGATTGTCATAGGTCTCGTCGAGAAAATGATACTCGAAAGGAAAATTCGGATTCACTTTTTTCCAAACGTGAGTGAGGCTCGCCAGCGCTTGCGGAATGCCGTTGCCGCGCACCTTGATCAGCACGACGCCGAAGAGATCGATCAGCTCGGAGTTGTAATCCGTGAGCACGTGAAAAACTTGCGGCGCGATCTTCTGCCGCAGAGATTTAAAATGCGCGTTCTGCACCACACCGATAATGGTCCCCGCTCTCTGCCCGACTCGAATCTCCTTCCCAACGGGCGCGTCCATGCCCAGCATTTGCGCCGCTTCTTCATTCAGTATGAAAGCCGAAGTCGCGTCCGTCGCATGCTGCCGTGAAAAATTTCTGCCCGCAACAAATTCCAGGTCCAACAACTCGAAGTAATCGTAATCAACGGCATTGGTCTCGACGGGATAATCGCGCTCCGGCGCTTTGCCATCCCAAACCAGCGCGCTCGTGTTGACGGTATTCGTGGGCACGGAGCCGATGGCCGCGACGCTGATGATCCCAGGGTATTTCAGCAACTCTTGCCGCACGGTTTCATATTGCGCGCCGAAGCTTTCCTTGGCGGGCACATAAACAATGTTGTCTTTGTCGAATCCCAGCTTCGTATTCGTCATGAAATACAATTGCCGATGAATCACCATCGTGCCGATGATGAGCAGAATGGCAAGTGCGAATTGCAGCACGACCAACGCGCTGCGCAAGCCGGTTCTTCTGCCGCTTCTTTCAAACGATGATAACAGCGCGCCGCCTTTCAAAACGGCCATGGGCTTGAAAGAGGATAAATAAAGAGCGGGATAACTTCCTGCAATGACGCCGGTCACAAGCGTGAGCATCGTTAAGCCGAGCAACAGCCGATAATCCGAATAAGCCAGCTTCAAATCCTTGCCCGCCAGTTGCTTGAAAGCCGGCAGAAATATTTCCGCCAAAAGCAGCGCGAACACCGCGGCGAGGGTCGTAAGCAAAACGGATTCGCCGAGAAACTGTTGCAGCAATTGCAAACGACTCGAACCCGCAACTTTGCGCAAGCCGATTTCTTTGGCGCGATTGATCGAGCGCGCGGTGGAGAGATTCATGAAATTGATGCACGCGATGAGCAAAACGAAAAACGCCACGGCAGAAAAGATGTAAAGGTATTTGCGGTCGCCGTTGGCAAATTGGTTGCCGCCAATGTTGGCGGTCAAATAAACTTCGGTGAGCGGCTGCAAATAAAGCCGGTTCACATAGGGCGCAATTTGAGGAGAATTTTTGAGCAGCAAATTTGTAATCTTCGCGCTCACGGCTTGCGGATCGGCGCCGCGGCGAAGCTGCACGAAGGTCTCGTGTGAAAAATTGCCCCAGGTGAATCCGCCGGGCCAAAAGCGTTTGAGCGCTTCGAGCGGCAGCGCGCAATCGAATTGCAGGTAAGAGTTGTGCGGCAGATCGCGCAGCACAGCCGTAACCGGAACGTCGAACCAATTGTTGATGTTCAGCACTTTCCCCAGCGGTTCTTCCTCGCCGAAATACTTGCGCGCCATGCTCTCGGTGATCACGAGGCCTTCCGTCCAATTCTCACTCGCGCTTTTTATAAATGGCAAAGAGAACATTTCAAAAAGCTCGGGATCGGCTCGGAGTTTGGCTTCTTCATAAAAAGCTTTTTCGCCGTAACGAATGACGAGCTTAGGCCGTTTGTGCAAACGCGCGGCGTTGCGGATTTCCGGAAGCTCCGCTTTCATCGCCGCAGCGAGCAAGCCCGGCGTTTTCGCCCAGAGCGCGGAATCTTCTTTCCATTCCACCACGACGCGAAAAAGCGTGTCGGCGTTTTCATGAAAGCGGTCATAGCTCAACTCGTCTTGCACCCACAACGAAATCACGAGCGCGCACGCCATGCCCAGGCCCAAGCCGCTCAAGTTGATGAAAGAGAAGCCTTTGTGTCGCAGTAAATTTCTGAGCGCGATTTTGAGGTAGTTTTTGAGCATGGTTTCTCCAGTGTTCAGTGATCAGGTCACTGGTTACTGATCACTAATTACTTCTTTACTCATAACGCAGCGCTTCAACCGGATTCGCCAGCGCGGCTTTGGCAGCTTGATAGCCTACGGTGAGAAAGGCCATGATGAAGGCGAGCAAGCCGGCCAAAGCAAAAACTCGCCATTCAATGTCCGTGCGATACGCGAAATTTTGCAGCCACTGCTTCATCGCGAAATATGCCAACGGCGTGGCCACCACAAACGCGATGCCGACCAATTTCGCGAACTCGCGGGAGAGCAGCACGATGATTTGCGCCACGGAAGCGCCGAGCACCTTGCGCACGCCGATTTCCTTGGTGCGTTGTTGAATCATAAACGAGGCAAGGCCAAATAGGCCGAGGCAGGCGATCAAAATCGCGAGCGAAGAAAAATTTCCAACGACGGTTTGCACGCGCTCTTCGGATTTGTAAAGCGCCGCGAAATCCGTGTCGAGAAAAGAATATTCAAAGGGGCGTTCCGGATCGAAAGTTTTCCACTTTTGCTCCAAATCGGCGAGCGTGCTCGCAATATTATGGCCGCTCATTTTGATCAGAAAATAATTGAACCCCGCCGGCAAAACATGGAAGATCAACGGCTCGATGTTGCGGTGCAACGATTGAAAATTAAAATCCTTCGCCACGCCAATGACGAGACCGCGGCGTTCGTTGTCATCATCAAGCCAAGTAATTTCCTTGCCCACGGCGGTGTCCCACTCATACAAGCGCGCCGCGGTTTCATTGAGAATGAAGGCGGAAGCTGAATCCGTTGCCACGGACTTGGAAAAGCCGCGGCCTTGCGCCAGTTCAATGCCCAGCGTCTTGAAGAAATCATAATCCACGCGCATCTGCGAAACGCTCTGCTCGTTTTCCTCAGTTTGCCAGAAAATTTCATTTTGATTGAATCTGCCGCCGGGCACGTTGGAAACGGCGGTGAGGCTCACGAGATTAGGATGGCGCAGCAATTCGGTTTTAACGGCTTCGTAGTTGCGCCGCAGCGCCGCGGATTTGAGGGAAACCACGGCGATTTGTTCTTTATCGAAACCGAGCTTTTGATTTTTCAAAAATTTCAATTGCGCCGCCACGATGCCGGCGCTCGCGATCAAAGCGATGGAAATGGCGAATTGCGTCACGACTAGAATTTGCCGAAGCCGCGCACTTCGCGCTCCGAATCCACTCGAGTCTTTGAGTGTCTTCGCCGGCTGCAGCGCGGAGAGAAAGAAGGCGGGATAACTGCCGGAAATAATTCCCACCAACAAGGCCATACCACAAATTCCCCCAATCAGCCACGGATTGTCGCGATAATTGCCGCCCAGTTTTGCACCACTGAAAGAATTAAAAAACGGCAAGAGCAACTCCACTGCGGCGAGGGCCAGCAGCAGCGCGGTCATGCTGAGGAGAAGCGATTCGCCGAGAAATTGGCCGATCAGTTGCCGGCGAAACGCGCCAAGCACTTTGCGGATGCCGACTTCTTTGGCGCGGGTGGCCGAACGCGCGGTGGCAAGATTCATGAAGTTGATGCAGGCGATGAACAGCACGAAAACGGCGATGGCCGAAAACAAATAAACATACGCGATATCACTGTTCGGCTCCAGCTCCCATTTGAGGTGCGAGCGCAAATGAATGTCGGTGATCGGCTGCAAGCGAAACGCGACCTGCCCGCGTTTAAGCTCGGCAATGTCCTCGGCAGGCCACGCGTTGTAGGTGAGAAACCAATCCGGGATTTTTGCTTCCAAACTTTTCGGATCGGCGGTGGGCGCGAGCTTGATATAATTGTAATGGCCGAAATCGGCCCACGTATAATAGCTGCCGGTTTCGCGCATTTTTAAAAGCACGTAGGAAAGCAGGAAATCAAAATGCACATGCGAGGCCGCCGGAATGTTTTGCATGACGCCGGTGACTTTCAAGTCGACGCTGTTGTTGACGGTGAGCACTTTGCCGAGCGGCTCTTCATCGCCGAAATATTTTTTCGCCATGCGCTCAGTGAGCACCAGCGAGGTTGGCGAACGCAGCGCAGTTTGGGGATCGCCCTTGAGTAGCGGAAAAGAAAAAACTTCAAAGAAGGTGGAATCGGCGGAAAACACGTCTTTTTCCTCGAAGCGCTTATCGCCGTAGCGCATCGAGAATTGCGGTCGCGTCAAGCCGGGGCCCCAAATCGGCGAGAGGCTCACGGCGCTTTCGACCTCGGCGAAATCCTTGGCGAGCGTTTGCGCCATCGGATGCGGCGTGCGCGTTTGTGCATTGCCCGTCATCCATGCAATGCGGAAAATGCGGTTGGCATTTTGATGAAAGCGATCATAGCTCAACTCGTGCTGCACGTACAACATGATCAGCAGGCAGCACGTCATGCCGACAGCAAGGCCGAAAATATTGATGAACGTATAGCCCTTGTGTTTGCGCAGATTGCGCACGGCGATTTTGAGGTAGTTTTTAAACATGGCAGGTTCCTGGTCGTTGGTTGCTGATCGCTGGTAGGACCCAGCAACCAGAATAGTAAGCGCATTAACCCATACTTAAAGAGTCAACAGCCATGCCATGCTTGTTTTTCCAATGTTTGGAAGAGAGATTGGCGTGAGCGTGCGTTCGCCCCATGTCCGTTGACATGACACGACCTGTACGCTGGTAGACAGGGAGATTGTGCTTGGCAGAATGACTTGCCGGTATAATTTTTTCAAATTATCCGCCCAACAAATAAAACCTTTCATAGCGAGATTTTCGCATTCAATCCGGAGCACTTGTTGTTCGTAACGAAGAGCTCCCATTCCGCGAACGGGAGCTTCGCCTTGCGCTACTATTCGTAGCGCAAGGCTGCGACCGGATTCGCCAGCGCGGCTTTGAGCGCTTGCGTGCTCACGGTGAGCAGCGCGATGAGCAGGGCCATGCCCCCGGCGAGCGCGAACATCCACAGGCTAAAATCGATGCGAAACGCGAAATCTTGCAGCCACTGTTTCATCGCAAAGTACGCAATGGGCCAAGCAAGGAGGTTGGCCAAAGCCACCAGCTTCATAAAATCGCGCGACAGCAAAACGATGATCTGGGGCACGGTTGCGCCGAGAACTTTGCGCACGCCGATTTCCTTGTTGCGCCGCTCCGCGGTAAAAGCGGCCAAGCCGAAAATGCCGAGCACGGCGATGAAAATTCCCATGAAAGAAAAGATGCCGAGCACCTGCGCGAGCTTGTGCTCGGCGCGGTAAAGCTGCTCGAACAAATCCTCCAAGAACACATACTCCAACGAATGCTCGGGATACGTTTTCTTCCACGTGGTTGCAATGGCGGCCAGGGTGGTTTCCATATCCTCCGGCGCAATGCGAATCAACATGCTCGCGAGCCACAGCGGCTCATACACCAACACCGTGGGATTGATTTGATTGCGCAAGGAAGTGAAATTGAAATCTTTCACCACGC